>JAJDBS010000177.1 GCA_029261235.1 Nitrospirales bacterium | reverse complement strand
GAATAGACACCAAGTCGTGTCACGAATTGATCACGATGCACTTCCCCTTTCCCGACAACTTTTTCTGGCGGAAGTCCCATTGCACCCAAGACGTTATAGCCATCTATGATAAGATGTTTAGGCGTCATGTCGCATCACTTTTGTTCTCTCCCATAACCGGCATGTATTGCCTACTGGACGCTTCAATGTACACGACATTCTCACCCACCACAGCTTGACAAAAGTGAGATCATCTGGGACAAAGATAGAAACGGTTTTATTCTCTATGCCTCTCTATCCAAACCTTTTCTATTCAATCAGCATAACACTCCTACTCCTCACTTTTCCCCTGAGTCTTTTTGGGGGAGAAAAGCAGGCCCAAGTTTCGTTCACTGAAGATTCGGCTTCATATCTGACCTTAGTCGCAAAACGTTCGGCTTCCACAGCCGTCCGTAATATTAGAGCCCATGAACATAAAAAATATACACGGCTGGTTCTTGACCTCGATGGGGCAATCCACCCAGGTCCCTCTGATCGACGCACTAACAGTGAGTTCCTACTCGAACTACCCAATACTCGCATCCTCAAGAAGGCGCTCTTGAAAACGGTTCACGAGACGTTTCCAATTGAGACGTCCATCTCTCGAACGAAAAAAGGCACGCTGGTGCTCTCGATACCGACGAAACACTGGAAACGTTATAAATGGTATATCCTCCCTAAGCCGGCTCGTATCGTCTTAGACCTGTATCCTGATCCTTCTGCAAAGAACAAAATCGTCAAAGCTCCCAAGGTCACAAAGAAGCCATCAGCGCCACCTCCCGTCAAGACAAAAGCTCCACCGCCACCAATCATGGTTGCTCCTCCAGCTGCTTCAGTCGCAAAGAAAGACATGATTATTGTCATCGACCCTGGACATGGCGGAAAAGACCCTGGCGCTTTAGGGAGAAAGGGCACGAGAGAAAAAGATATTGTCTTGAAAATATCTGAACAACTTCGAGACCTTCTGGCAAAACACACTAAAGCAAAAGTGTTCATGACACGAGACTCAGATGTTTTCATTAAATTAAAAGATCGAGCCACGTTTGCCAATGAACACCATGCCGATCTCTTTGTCTCCATTCACATTAACTCTCATCCTAAAAAATCCATCAAAGGCTTAGAGCTGTATCATTTCGGTGAGGCCAGTGACCCAAGAGCACTGGAAGTAGCTGCACGAGAGAATGGCACTCCGCTGAAAGACAATGGCCCTGCTTGGCAATTTATTCTCGCTGACAAACTCCATGATAAAAAAATCGAAGATTCTCAGGAACTTGCTTGGACCACAAAAAAAGCTATGGTGAAGTACTTGAAAGCGTTTTACAAGATCAAAGACCACGGCGTAAAAACAGCCCCATTCTTTGTCCTTCGTATGACCACCATGCCAGCTATTTTGGCAGAGATTGCCTTCATCTCGAATCCAAGCGAGGAAAAACTCTTAAAAAGCAAAACCTACCAAAAACGAATGGCCCGTGGAATCTTCCAAGGACTGAAAGCCTATCTCACGCCTCAACAAACGGCTTCTCGATAAACGTTCGTCTTCAATCAATCCTACCCCAATTCACTGCATAATCTTTTCTTTTTCCATTTTGTCCGGTAATATCCCTCCCGATTATCAATTTCCATTCACCTTATCGGACCTCCAACTCCTTTCCTCGTGCCAGCATGAGTACGATAAAACTCACGATTGAATACGATGGAACAGCATATGCTGGCTGGCAACGACAACCCAACCAACCCACCATTCAGGCTGCTCTTGAAGACGCTCTTTTCAAAATTACTCGGCAACACATTCCTGTAGCCGCTTCTGGACGGACAGATTCAGGAGTCCATGCCTTAGGTCAGGTTGTGAGTTTTGAATCCAACAAATCACTGGACAGCGCACAATGGCGCCCCGCCCTCCATGGCTATCTGCCAAGAGATATTACGGTGCTCTCCAGCGAACGAGCCCCTGATGATTTCCATGCCAGGTTTAGTGCCAAGAGTAAAATTTATGAATATCACATCACGAGCCAACCTTCTCGACCAGCCTTAAATCGCTATCGCGTCTGGCATCTCCCTCACCCATTGGATACAGAGGCCATTCAAGAAGCTATACCTCATTTGTGCGGCACCCATGATTTCACCTCGTTTCGTGGGCAACGATCGCAAACCCTCAACCCCGTCTGTACCATTTCACATCTTTCTCTTCGCTCTGAAACTCCGTCTTTAACTTTTCGCATTAAGGGCGATCGCTTCCTCAAACAGATGGTACGAAATATTGTTGGCACCTTAACTGAGGTCGGGCAACACAAACGACAGCCCAACAGTCTTCAAGAAGTCCTCTTCGCAAAGGACCGCCGAGCGGCCGGTCGTACCGCTCCTCCACATGGGCTTTACCTGACTCAAGTCCTGTATTAAATATCTCGCCCCCATAATTTAGGGTCAGACACGAATATAATCAATCTTTATATTACCTCACGCAGGACTACGTCATTTTCCTACACCATGAGACATCTAAGGCTGTAGAATGAATTTCAAAGCATTCTCCTAAAAGAATCAGAAGCGCACCTAGGATAAAAAAGCCAACAATAATAAATGACTCCATGAGAACATATTGAACCTCCTAAAAAGGAGGCCTCGGTAGACAGAATATTCCTTAATGGTATATTCTAATCATGAACGGGGTCTTCCAGGCCTTAATCTTGTTTTGGGTGTTGCCGCACCCTAAGCACAAAGAAGGAGAGGGACTTAGTCTCTCTCCTTTTTTATTTCAACTCTCAAGAATAAATCTTCATCACCGTTGAAAGAAATTCTAATGCTTGAGGTTTTTGTCTTTGGAAAGAATTTCGGCCAATAATGGAACCAAATCCACCACCATCTCGAATAGCCTTCGCCTCATCAAACATTCTCTGATCTTCCCCTTTGGCCCCACCAGAAAAAATCACGATTCTCCGACCATCAAAGGTACTTTGCACCACATGACGAATGCGGTCGGCAGGGGTAGAAATTGGAATTTTCTCTGCTTCATAGACTTTCTTGGCAGCAGCTTGCTCTAGATGAGCACTAGGAACTTTGACTTTGATAATATGCGCCCCTAGTTGCGCGGCTATTTGTGCGGCGTACGCCACAACATCTATCGCCATTTCACCTTCTTTACTTAATCCTGTACCACGGGGATACGACCACACGACAACCGCAAGTCCAGAGGCTTTCGCTTCCTCTGATATCTCCCTCAAATTTTGATACATCTCTTGGCTATGAGCCGATCCAGGATAGATCGTATACCCAACGGCGCAACATCCTAAACGTAGCGCATCTCTCACGCTTCCTGTGATCGCGGAATTGGGGTCTTTCGCTTCCAACAAGGAATCATTGTTATTAAGTTTTAAAATGAGTGGAATTTGACCGGCAAATTCTGCTGCGCCTGCCTCTAGAAATCCTAGAGGGGCTGCATAGGCATTGCACCCGGCCTCAATACCTAATTGAAAATGAAAGTGTGGGTCGTAGCCAGGAGAGTTCACCGCAAAACTTCTGGCGGGACCATGCTCAAATCCTTGATCAACCGGGAGAATAACAAGCCGCCCTGTTCCTCCTAATGTCCCGTTCATCAGCAACCGTGCCAAATTCATTAAGACGCCTGGAGAACTCCCATTATAATTCTTCAATATTTCTTTCACTCGAGGTGTCATGAAAACTACTCCTTCCACGAAGCGTGTATTAAATATACATCACCAATGATTTAGCTTTAGTGTAAAAGAGACCTGCATTAAAGACAATATGAACAACAGCTCTTCTTTCAATTTTTTGTTTATCGTTCTCTCTCCTCAACCATTTTCCGAAGAGCCATCAACTCTTGCTCAATGGCTTCAAAACGTTCGGCAATGGGATCCGGAATATTCGTATGGTCCATGGTGGTTTCAGGAAGACGCGCCCCATCATATTTGACAATTCGGCCAGGATTTCCCACCACGGTAGAATTCGCGGGAACTGAACGTAACACCACAGCGTTGGCCCCGACTTTCACGTTGTCACCAATCTGAATGCCGCCTAAGACTTTAGCGCCAGCACCCACAACAACGTGATTCCCTAATGTCGGATGACGTTTGCCTCGTTCTTTTCCGGTCCCTCCCAAGGTGACGCCTTGAAACAATGTGACAGAATCCCCAATTTCTGCTGTTTCACCCACGACGACACCCATACCATGATCAATGAAAAACCCTGTACCAATTGTCGCACCAGGGTGGATCTCCACCCCTGTAAGCCAACGTGTCACCTGAGAAATCAGACGAGGGAAAAAGGGAATCTTGCAGATCCATAACCAGTGTGAAATTCTATAGGCCAAAAGGGCGTGAAAGCCCGAATACGTAAGAAAAACCTCGAGACGACTGGTGGCAGCCGGATCCCGCTCGAAAACGGCCTGGAGATCTTGAGCAATTTGGGTGACCTTGGACATTCATCCACCTTCGCATATGACAAGGAAGCAACAACGTTCCCTCACACTTTTCAGGTATTGCTGGATTGTATCAAGCAAATAGCCATAACGGCGATGCCTTCTGCCCGACCAATCATCCCAATCCCTTCCCCGCTTTTTACTTTAATATTGACTTGTTGAGAGTCCACTTGCAGCACGCGGGCCAGACTTTCCTGCATGGCCGTCATATAGGGTGCAAGCTTTGGGGCCTGCGCACAGATCACCGTATCAAGATTCACAAGACGAAATTGATTGTCCTTGAGAGTCTCTATGACATTTTCCAACATCAATAAACTTGAAAGATCCTTGAAGGCAGGATTACTACTAGGATAGCGTGTCCCCAGATCTCCTTCGCCCATTGCACCCAACAGCGCATCACAAACGGCATGGGTTAACGCATCAGCATCGGAATGCCCATCTAAGCCATGTGAATGAGGAATAGGCACTCCGCCTAAAATTAGCGAACGACCTTCCCGCAATGGATGAATATCGTATCCTTGACCAATTCTCATTGTACTCACAAAATTCTGGCACCCTCCAAACGCGTCATGCCGCATGGCAAATCTACGGCTATCACGAGTTGGATGTCGCCCTATTTAAAATGGCTTCACCAAAAATGAGATCATCAGGCCTGGTGATCTTAATATTAAAACAACTCCCCTCCACAACAGAAACTGAATATCCTATTCGTTCGATCAGGGCGGCGTCATCTGTCACCTCCCAATTTCCCTGTTGCGCCTCTTGATGGGCCTTAAGCAACCAATCGTATCGAAAAACTTGTGGAGTCTGAATTTGCCACAACCCTTCACGACTCAATGTCTCTTGAATAATCCTTAGTGAATCGACCCGTTTCACCGTGTCATGAATTGGCATCGCGACAACGGCTGCCCCAGTGTCATTCGCGCAGGAGATACTCCGTTCAACAAAATCGCGTTGAAGAAAGGGCCGAACTCCATCATGAACCAAGACCAAATCTGGTGGATCCGAAATAGCCATGAGGCCATTCCTTACCGAATCTTGGCGACGTGCCCCCCCCGCAACGATATGCGAGACTTTGCTTAATCCAAAAGGCTTTACAATCTCACTCCAACAATAGTCACTGTCCTGTAGAGGGACAGACAGAATAATTTCCCGTATTGATTCGATCCGCTGAAGAACCTGGAGGGAGTGTGTCAGAAGGGGAAGACCGCCAAGAGTCAGATATTGCTTACGTGTCGCCCCACCCATACGAGCTCCAAGGCCCGCTGCAGGAACAACCGCCACAACAGACTTAGACACGCGTTAAGCTTAACTCCTCGCGTTCCGTTTCTTCTTTGATGCGTGTAAAGATCATACGACCAGCGCTGGTTTGCAAGACACTCGTCACAATCACATCAACATTTTTCCCGATCGATAATCGGGCATTGTCCACAACCACCATTGTTCCATCATCTAAATAGGCCACACCTTGACCGGACTCTTTTCCTTCTTTCAAGACGAAGACTTTAATCGTTTCTCCTGGCAGGACCACCGGCTTCAGGGCATTGCACAGATCATTGATATTCAGCACTTCTACTCCCTGAATACCAGCTACTTTATTGAGATTAAAATCATTAGTCAGCACCTTCCCATTCATTTGCTTGCCTAATTCAATGAGCTTGGTATCCACTTCTTTGACATGTGGGAAATCATCATCCACTAATTTCACTTGAATATTGGTCATCTTTTGAAGCACATTCAAAATATCTAACCCTCGTCTACCACGGGCTCTCTTTAACCCATCTGATGAATCTGAAATATTCTGTAATTCTTGGAGGATAAAATGCGGAACGATCAATGTGCCTTCGATAAAACCGGTATCACATAAGTCAGCAATTCGACCATCAATAATCACACTCGTATCGAGCAACTTCAGCTTCAAAGACGGCTCACCACTGCCACTGGCTTGTTCGGGATTCACCCACTCTTCTTTGCCAAACCGTATCCCCACGCTCAGTCCCCATAAAGGCATTCCTAAAAATATGACCAGCGTCCCGACGAGAGAAAAAACGGAATGCGCAGAATTTCCAACGAGGCCCGTCAAAAATCCAAGCAACCCAGCAACGAGCAGACTCAGCATGAGTCCAGCACCACCCCATAACACAACTGGCAAAGGAACAGATTGAAATCGATGTTCAGCGGCGAGAATACAGCCTCCGACTACTGCCCCAATGAGGGCACCAATGACAAGCATCTCTGTTTGACCATCCGAGAGACTCCATCCCAAGGACACGCCTAATACCACCCCGACGACAAGGAACATGGCTCGTAGCACCATACGAGTTCTCCTTCTCTTAGATTGGCCGTTCAGGCAGAAGACAACCCTCTGCCCTTATTTCATCATCCTGATTCGACACAGACTGATTTCTACTCATGATAATTTTCAGATTTCAGAGCAACAAATTTATGGAAATTCGATTCTTTGATAAAAACTTCTCAAAGCCAATCATTGCGTGACCTTTGTGATAGCGAAAATCGCCAAATCTGGTTGTCAAGATTGAAAGCTTCCTCTCCCTGACGAAATCTTCATGTAATGACCAGAGCTCATATTTCGCTCATCATGAAAAAAATCGATGGGTTCCATGACGACAATAGGAATTGGTTCAGAAAGCATTTGGAAAGATTGAGGAAGCAGCGGAATCACTCGTAGATAATCCATCACTACTGTTGTGAAGATGTCTCATTATAGGCCCTATGGCCCTTGGGAGCAATCATACATTCAGAAAAATATCTTCGGATAACCAACGAAAGGTGAGAGGATTGGAACCTAAAAACCCTGATGACAAACCATAGGAAAAATACGACGAAAACTAAATTACGCAAACAATCACGTCCATGATCTTTCGACAATGGACTCAAAGAAAAAAATAGGAAATTAAACTGAGCGGAAAGAAAGAATCTAGCGTGCGTTACGTGGTAAGTAAATGACTCACTTCGGCAAGTTGCGATTCCATATAGTCACGAATTTGAGACAAATGTTCTTGAGACGAAGCTTCGAATCGTAAGACAAGCGCAGGTTGGGTATTGGATGCGCGAATCAGCCCCCAGCCATGATCAAAACGCACACGAACGCCGTCAATCGTAATCAATTCCCGAATAGGCAATTGTGACGTTCTTACGTCCTGCTTTGTCGAAATATCCTGAAAGCACTGAGTGATTGCTCTCACAAGTTGAAACTTCTGATCATCCGAACAGTCCACACGAATTTCTGGTGTCACAACGGTTTGAGGGACATCAGCCAAAAGACTCGAGAGCGGTTTGTTTCGCTTCACCAGTATTTCAATAAGCCGACAGGAGGCATAAATCGCATCATCATAGCCATAATACCGGTCTGCAAAAAACATATGGCCTGACATTTCCCCAGCCAATGCAGCCTTCTCCTCTTTCATTTTGGCCTTAATGATCGAATGCCCAGTTTTCCACATGATCGCGCGACCACCACGCTTGGGAATATCATCGTAGAATACTTGCGACGCTTTAACTTCAGAAATAAATGTACTTCCAGGAAGTTCTTCTAAAACATCTCGCGCAAACAACAGTAACAAGCGATCTCCCCACATAATGACGCCCTGCTCGTCGATCACGCCAATTCTATCTGCGTCTCCATCGTACCCGATGCCCACATGAGCCTTGGTATCAGTCACGGTGTCAATCAAATCGGTCAGATTCTCGACAACAGTCGGATCGGGGTGATGGTTAGGAAAATGCCCATCCAGATCGCAATACAAACCGGTCACCTGACAGCCCAACTGCTCAAGTGCTTCTTTCGCTACCAGCGACGCCGCCCCATTTCCACAATCAATCACCACTCGGATACCCTCGGCTCGCACAGTTGCAAACTTCTCTTTTAAAAATGCTAAATATTCTGAAATAATCGGTTGCTCAACAACAGTTCCCTGGCCAGTTGAAAATTGTTCATTGTCAAAAATTTCCTTTAACAATTGGATATTTTCGCCATACAGGGCTTCTTTCCCCACACACATCTTGAAGCCATTATATTCAGCGGCATTATGACTCCCTGTGATCATAATCCCTCCGTCTACCTCACGATGAAACAAGGCAAAGTACAACAACGGTGTGGCGCACAAGCCTACATCGACCACATCGACACCAGCACCAGTTAGTCCAGCGATTAATTGATTTCGAAGATCAGGAGACGTGAGGCGTCCATCACGACCCACCGCAACCTTCTTAACCCCGCGCTCTCGTGCTAATGTGGCATAGGCTCGTCCAATTTTTTCCACCACATCAGGAGTCAAGTCAGTTTCCACAATTCCACGGATATCATACTCTCGGAAAATTCCCATTTTTCTTCCTTTCAGATACCGAATTCACGCAAGGGGATTATCAAACTGGCTTCAAACGACCAAAATCATCCTTTAATCGTACAATGTCATCTTCCCCTAAATATGGTCCATTCTGAATTTCAATAATCTCTAGTAGACTTTGTCCGGGATTTTCTAATCGGTGAGGCGATTCTTTGGGAATTCCTGTGCTCATCCCTGCTTGTAAATCATAGACTTCTTCACCCCGAGTCACCCGCGCCGTCCCCGTAATCACCACCCAATGCTCACTCCGTTGATGATGTAGTTGCAAAGATAGCCGCTTTCCTGGAATGACTTCGATCCGCTTCACTTTATACCCGTTGCCTTCTTCTAAGACCGTGTACGCACCCCAAGGACGCTGAACTCTTCGATGCTCCAAATGTTCAGGGGCCTTTTGTTTTTTGAGGAGATTCACAATCGCTTTCACATCTTGAGCTCGATCTTTCGGACAGACAAGTGTGGCATCAGGTGTATCGATCACAACCATATTATCGAGCCCAATCGTCGCGACCAACCGGCGATCGCCAAACAACACTGAATTCTGGCTGCCTATATCCAGAATATTGCCATTTCGAACGTTACCTGACTTATCAAGAGGAGCGACTTCCTCTAAACTTCCCCAACTCCCAACATCCGACCAGCCAAAATCTACAGGCACGACCACACTCCGAGACGAATGCTCCATCACAGCATGATCAATAGACAGAGACGGCATCTTGGCATATGCTTTTCGAAGAGCTTCGGGAAATTCAGGCGTCCCAACATGTTTGCCAAGAGCTTTCAATATTTTTGCTAACTTTGGTTGCTGAAGAGCCAATTCTTCGAGAATAGCCGCTGCTTTCCACACAAAAATGCCGCTATTCCAAAAAAAATTCCCAGATCGATAATAGCGTTGAGCAGTGGGAAGGTTGGGCTTCTCAACGAATCTCGCGACGGAATATCCAACAAAACTACCTTGAGTCTCTACTCGCTTGCGTTTGTTTGGTTGAATATACCCGTATCCAGTTTCCGGTCGTGACGGATGTATACCGAAAGTCACCAAATGTCCCTGTACCGCTAGTTTTGTGGCGAATTTTACGGCCTTCATGAACTTTTTTTCTGCTTTGACGACATGATCAGCAGGAACCACCACCATCACCGCTTCAGGGTCACGATGCACGAGCTGTAAGGCTGTCAGCGCAATGGCTGGGGCAGTATTTCTTCCCCCTGGTTCTAAGATAATGTTGTCGACAAGATCATCTTTCCATTCATTCAATTGGAGCTTGATAGAATCAGCTTGAACATCATTCGTCACAATCGTCATATGTCGAGGAGGAATATCTTGAATGAGCCGCTCGAAGGTCTGTTGTAACAACGTTCCTTCACCGATAATACGCAAGAGTTGCTTCGGAAATCGCTCTCGACTCAATGGCCAAAATCGAGTCCCGCTTCCTCCCGCTAGAATGACTCCATACACATGATGCTTCATGGCTGATCCTTTGTCTTCACAGGGTCTATTAATTCTCGCATATACTCCCCTTCATCTGAGGCACTGTTTATTTCTTAGTAATGTCGGATTTCTCTCATGAAAACTAAAAATTCTCCCTCCAAGCCCTTCTACCGCTTTCTTGCCGCCAAAATCATATCTATCACTTCTCGAACAACCCCCTCGCCTCCATTTTTCTGACAAATATAATGGACCATCTGACGAACCTGGTCAACGCAATCCGCAGGAGCTGCCGCATAGCCAACCACCTGGAGGGCGCCCAGGTCATTCACGTCATCACCCATATACGCCATCTGCTCGAAAGGAATAGAAAATTTTTCGGACAGATGCGTCAGCACAGACACCTTATCCTTTGCACCTTGAAAAACCTCGGTAATACCAAGTTTTTTCGCACGGCGAGTCACAATCTTCGTTTGTTCCCCCGTAATGATGGCCACAATGACTCCTTCATCCTGCAACAACTTAATCCCCATTCCGTCGCGAGTATTGAATTTTTTCAATTCTTCCCCTGACTCGCCATAGTACATGCCAGCATCAGTCAGCACACCATCAACATCTGTAGCAAATAGCCTCAATTCTTTAAAGACTTTCCTCGGACTTTTCACTATTCGCAGGTGAGTCGGCTTCTTAAAAGACTTCACATTCCGAAGTCCCTTCGTGGTTGGGAGACCTGGCTTCTCTTTTTTCATGAAAGATTCAATACCTTTCTCATTTCTTAATAACAAGAAGAACAACCATTATCGCACTAACTAAACCACCCTCATTTTTCCCTCAGCCTTCCAATGCAGTACAATCTATATTCATACTTAAAAAAATAATGCTCTTTCTGTATCAATGATCTGATTCGACCTAAACACCAAAATTTCAACACGATGCTTTCTCCTTCTTTCTCTCTCTTCACACTCTTTTTTGGATTCGGTATTTTTCTAGGGTGCTCGGGGCCAGAATCTAACAAACAGCTCGATACGGTTTTGTGCTGGATCCGGCCCTCTTGTTTGCCCTCACAACCACCACAGTCTAAAGCTCCGAAGACACCCACTGTTTCGAAACCTGCCCCTGCCCAGCCCACAGCCAAAAAAATTCAACAAGCCTCATCTCCCAAAGCCCCGTCCGTTCATTGCGTAACCTCCGCTAAGGCTACAATATTGGCTTCAAAACCTTTTGTAACGGTTTCTTATGTCGAACCTACCACCAAAGCCAATGGACAAGCTCTAACAAACCTAGCCAAGACGACAATATATCATGACTTAGGGAAGGGGTTGGTCAAATATAAAGATATTCCTGCAACAAAACCTCAAGGTGGAGGAAAGGTTCAAGAAAAAGTCTCTTTTACATTGGGGGAAGGGACTAGCATGCAGGTCACAATCTGTATTACCGCGACCAACACCAATGGTCAAGAAGGATAAGGACTCTCCCTGGTGAAACACCAAAGGAGAAATGCCATTTTCATTGCTGCAAATTATAACCTTTTTTCTCCATACATCTTCTAATTTCTAAACCTTTAGCTACTGATTCTTCCCATTCTCCATTCCCATAACGTTGGGCAACCACATCATGACATGACGTCTGCGCTTCAGCCACATCTTGGGTAGTCCCATCCACGGCTACCCATGTGCCTTGCGAGCATTCTCCGTAAGGATGGCACAATCGTTCAGCTCGGCTCGACCCGTAATTAGGATGAAGATTCGCATTCCAAATACTACATCCGCCTACCAAAATGATCACCAAGAAAAGAAGGAAAATACGCGCACATTGAACAATTTTCTCACGTTTTTCAGTTTGTGAATGTCGTAATTCTTTCATAAATAGGGATTCCTCGAGAAGACGGCTAACATGAGAACATGACCCTATCTATATCGGACAATTCGTCGCTAGAAAAAAGGGAGAGATGGGCTCCAGCATTCAGAGAAAAATTAAGGAAATTATCTTGGAAAATGGCTTAAATTTGTCCCCTGACCCAGGCCCATGTAATTCCCATATATTCATGATAAGCCAATTCAGTCAAACGAAGGCCTGAAGCACTCGGAAAAAAATTGGCAGGAGACCAAAATTCTTTTGGGGGCTTCCAAGGCCCGGCAGGAGCGGGAATGGGGGAAAGCCCTTGCTTAAGAAATAACTTCATGGCCCGCGGCATATGAAATGCGCTGGTCACGAGAATAAATGGGTCATCCTTCACGAGATGCCGAACATACAAAGGATGGTCTTTGGTATCACGAGATTCAACTTCTAAGACCATGTCTGATTTAGCGACCCCTAACTCCTCAGCCACTCGACTCAAGGTTGTCGCCTCGGCAGGACCATGAAAACCTATTCCACCCGTCAAAATGATCTTACTGCCAGGTATAAGGCGATGCAGCCTAATTCCCTCCATGAGTCGAACACGAGAATAATGGGAAATTTGCAACTGGATGGGTTGGGTTGGATTTCCAGTCAGACCACCAGCTAACACCACAACCCATTTCACTGAACGCGCCGCCAGCCCCCCATCTTCCTTCGACGTCACCTGGGCTAAATCCAATTGAACGTACTGTGATTCAAGCGTCTGTAGAATTCGACCTGAGATCGCTTCATAACTACACGTCATAAGCAACACGATTCCCAGAAGAACAAAACATTTTCCTGTCTTCTGTTTCCGAGAAAACGCAACCAACACCAGGCCAAGAATCATCAAATCGAAACAAATTGACAAGGGGGAAAACAGCGGAGCGAGAAATTTTTTCACACTATACATCTCAATGTTCCCAATTTATTTCATTTGAAAAAATTGCAATAATTACCCGTAGGTAATTTACATGTTTATTCGATGTGACACAAGTATTTTCTCAGCTCTGTCATGTTGAGAAGACGTATCGTGAGGCTCATGAAGAACGACCGCATAGGCCTCTTGAATATGATTGAGACTCAAGGTCCGAGAACGAAAGGAAAGGAACAGCTTGCGGATGCAAAACGTCAGCTAGGATTTACGGCAAAGAAACAGGGCAGGCTCGAAGAACATCCTGCATATGTCGATCAAATTTTTTGTATGCGGCTTCAAGACTTCGTTGTGCGACATGAATGTCTTTGAGAAGATTGCCTTGTCGAGACTGATGCTTGACGCAATGGATCTTGCCTCCATTGAAGCCACGCCGACTTCGCCGGCAACCATCAAATTCCTGAGGAGCATGGCGAAGACTAAATTTGGCTTGCTGTAATTGATCATGTTTTTGCACCACGCCGTCTTGCGAAGCCTTTAAAAGTGATACAGCCTCTGTACAAGAAAAATCCCAGACGCCCGCTACTCCGGAAGGTGCAAAAAAAAGAAGAAAACCAATGGTAAGAACCAAAATATGCATGGTAAACCCTCTTGGCATAGAAAACAAAAATTCCGCGACTGTTGCATGACGGAACAAGCTTCTTGCATACCGTAACCTTCGGTATAATTTTCAACAATAGCTCAAAAGGGTGGGAAATGCGGGAAGAATATCCGGGAAGAAGAACAGTCTAGTTTATCGTCTCAAACCATCGAGACATAAAAAACAGGTGAGTTATTTGAGCACAAAGTGTGCTCGGCGATTAAGTCGCAGACAGGGAATGGTTCGTTGCAGACAAAATGGCTGGTTTTTCCCAAGGCTAAGAACTCGTAATTGTGAAGCGGAGACACCTAAATCGACCAAATAATTCTTTACCGCGGTGGCTCGACGTTTCCCTAAAATTAAATTGTACGCTTCTGTTCCCCGTTCGTCACAATGACCTTGAATCAACACTTCTCGATTCGCATAACGTTTTAAGAGCACTTTGGCATTCTGCTCGAGAACAGGAATAGCGTCTCTCCGAATCACCATTTGATCAAAATCAAAAAAGACATCTTCTAATGTCCATGGAAGCGAGGAATCAGCAGCAGATTGAGAAAAAATGTCTGTGTCCAAAGATGTCTTTGCTGATGCAGACGGTATAGGTGAGGTAATCGGAGCGGTCAGGCTAATAGAAGGTGTAGGGATGGGCGGCACTTCTGGTAATCGAACCGTCGCTTGATCAACCACAGGAGCTGGCGATGCGACGACGACTTCTTCTTCTAGCTCAGCTTCTTTGACTGCCGCTACTTCATCGCCATGGCTCACCACCGAAACTTCGTGGAGCGAGCTACAACCTACAGCGAATAAAAACGAAAAGACGAGAATCCCAATATTCACAAGTAGCCTCTTTATTATTCTCTTGCTTCTGAGGTCTTCAATAATATCGACGGATTGATGGGCTATTACAGATGCACGAAACAAGACTGCCACGCAAGATTGGAATAATTCATCATACTTTCATAAAAAGAGTCAATGTCAAGTCCCGCCAGCTCCAGTCTGCACCTTGACGGTTTTTTTTTCACATAGGTATGATTCCGTTCCTACTCGATAGATTTTGGCACATACGTAATTTCTTCCTATTTCAACCGACAGCCCACCGCCTAAGATTTCAATGATTGACGTTCAACATGTGACCAAACGGTATGGCCGGAATACCGCTCTCAATGACATTTCCTTTTCTATAGATAAGGGTGAGGTCGTGGCCTTTTTAGGCCCAAACGGGGCTGGCAAGACCACCACCATGCGCATTTTGACAGGATTCATGCCTCCAACAAGCGGTTCAGTAAAAATTGCGGGCTTTGATTGCTTAGAAGAGCCCTGGGAAGTGAAGAAACATATTGGCTATCTTCCGGAATCCCCTCCCCTCTACTTAGAATTGACGGTCAAAGAATACCTGACGTTTGTTGGAAGAATAAAACGACTGGGACCAGATGAACTTCAGGAAAGAATGGGGATCACGATTGATCAAACAGGTTTATCCGAGGTTCAAGGTCGTGTCATTGGGCACCTCTCACGTGGGTATCGCCAGCGGGTCGGATTAGCTCAGGCCCTTATTCATAATCCGCCTGTGTTAATTTTGGATGAACCCACAACAGGCTTAGATCCCAACCAAATTATAGAAATTCGCGACCTGATCAAGAGCCTGGCAGGCTCTCATACGATTATCTTAAGTACTCATTTATTGGCCGAAGCCACAGCCATTTGTCAAAAAGTCATCATTATCCATCAAGGCCAAATTGTCGCAATTGATTCACCGGAGCAACTCGGGGCAAAACTTCAGCAAGCTGAAATCCTTAATCTGACGGTCAAGCAAGCTGATCCAGACTTCATAGAAACACTTGGGAAAATTTCTGGAGTGATACACGTTTCTGCTGGACCTGCGCCAAACACATTCATGATAGAAACACAAATCGGAGAAGATGTCCGAGAAGATGTGACGAAATTGGTGGTGACGAGAGGAATGGGCCTCCTAGAGCTCAGTACTCAAGCGGTGAGCCTTGAAGATGTCTTTAAGGTTCTCACCAAACCCAACAAGCCCCTTGGTTAAATGACAAAGACGAAGACGGTCAAATCTCAGAAAAAACTGAACAACATCGCCCCACTATGAATCCAGTCCAAACCATTGTTGCCAAAGAGTTGCGTAGTTTTTTTGTCTCGCCCGTGGTCTATGTCATCGGAGCGATATTCTTAGCAGTCGTCGGGCTCCTGAGTTACCAAGCTGTGGCGAACGCAAGCAACCAAGCCGTTCGGCTCATGCAATTGCAAAATACGAATGCTCAACTCAACCTGAATGAAATGGTTTTTCGCCCGTTGTTTCAAAGCATGAACATGATTCTCATGATCATTTTGCCCTTATTGACGATGCGCCTCTTTGCTGAAGAACGAAAGCTACACACATTCGAATTACTCCTCACGTCCCCAATCGGAATTAATGAAATTGTTTCTGGGAAATTTCTGAGTGTGGTAATCGTCTATGCGGGACTCTTGTCACTGACAGCACTTATTCCCATGACCTTATCCGCCTACGCGACATTTGACTGGAATCCGATCATGCTGGGCTACCTTGCACTCTTTCTCCAGGGAGCCCTGATGATATCCATTGGCCTCTTTGCCTCGGCCTTAACAGAAAACCAAATCATCGCCGCGTTTTTGAGCTTCGGTCTTATTCTAGGGCTGTGGGTACTCGGCGCCTTAAGTACAGCTTTGGGTGATTCAACACTCGGCCAGATTCTCTCGTATGTGTCATTCTCCGAACATTATGAGCGATTAATCCGTGGACTGCTGAATATAAAAGATCTCATGTACTACATATCAGGGATGGCCTTTATGTGGTTTGCCGCCCACCAAGCCATTGACGCCTACCGATGGAAATAACGCGTCTCGCAACCATACTAGGGGCATTAGGACTGTTGCTCACGATCGGAGGGTTTGGGCTACCCCTCTTCGCTCCAGACGCTCAGAACATATCATCCATCGTGCTCGGGATAGGCACCCTATGTTTATTGGGCTATGTCGGCATTCATTTTAAAGGATTGATCAGAGGATCAGGACAACGTTCGACACGACTTGGTGCGCACAGCATGCTCGCGATTGTCTTGGCAGCCCTTGCCTTAGGACTCACAAATTTTCTCGCCGACAAACATGGACCAGAGTGGGATTTTTCGGAAACGAAAAACTTCACATTAAGCCGCCAGACCTATCAAGTCCTTCGTGCCTTACCGCGCGAAGTCAACATTTCTGTCTTTACACGCGAGGGCAGCCCAGGCTATGGCGCCTACCAAGACTTGTTAGCCACGTATGCTAAAGAAAGCCCTCTGCTCACGGTGGAGTTCATTGACCCCGAACGGCATCCAGACAAAGCGAAAGCCTATCACGTCACGCGTATTGATACAGCTGTCATTGAAAGTGAGTCACAACAAGTATATCTACAGCGTGCGTCTGAAGCCGATGTGACCAATGCCCTGCTTCGCGTGACCAAAGACATCAAAAAAGGCATTGCGTTCACCACGGGTCATTCCGAAAAAAGCGTATCGGACAACGAAACACCTGGATTATCACGCGCAGCCGACGCACTCAATAAACAAGGGTATGAAGTCAGAAGCATCAACTGGGACAATATCCTGTCGAGCAAAATTACATTATTGGTGATCCCCTCGCCGACACAATCGCTTCTGCCTAAAGACGTCAAGCAGATTACGCAATTCCTCAGAAATGGTGGACGACTCCTGGTCCTCAATGATCCGAGCAGCCAAGATTCGTTGGACCCACTTCTCTCGCAATGGGGCATTCAGTCGGGATCAGGAATTCTCGCCGATGAACAAGACCGCTTAGGCCGTGGCAGTCCCACGGCATTGATGGTGCGAACCTTCACCACTCATGACATAACCGAAAATTTCACCACGCCGATCATTTTTCCAGTTTCGCGTTCGATCACCTTTGATGCCGACCAGGGAAAACATTGGGACTACGAACCACTCGCCCATACGTCTGCAAAAAGTTGGGAAGAAACCACACTCACCAAAACAGAACCCGTCTTTGATGAAGCACGAGATACAAAAGGCCCTTTTGCCGTAGCAGGAGTCTTAACGTCAAAACGTGTGGGACAAGATCAGAAACCAGAGTCGGCGATCGTCATCGTGGGCAACGCCGCATTTGCCACGAATGGGTGGCTCACGTATCCTGGGAACACCGATTTTTTCTTGAAAACCATGGCATGGTTAGCGAAAGAAGAAGCCTTAGTGTCGATCACACCCAAAGAACCCGCGTTTCACCCATTTGTACCCAATCCGTCCCAGGAGCAATCGCTGGTCTTTTTTCAAGTGCTCTTCCTTCCGCTACTCCTCTTATTCTTAGGACTCTCCGTGTGGAAAAGGCGGCGCAGCCTCTAACATGCTGAGAATGTTGAAAAAAGCCACCAGCCTATGATGTCCATCTCAATTACACATACCGGCACGATTGTCGTAAAGAAGTAACTGACCCATGCTAAACAACCCGGTTCGAATCACCATCGTCTTAGCACTGATTGTCCTTGGACTCGGTGGCTATATTCTGTTTGTCGACATTCCACAAACTCGTGAATTCACCAAACAAGAAACAACAGAACGACAACTCATGCCGTTTGATGATCGAGACATCACCACAATCACCTGGGCCACCGCCACTGAAACGATTCAACTGGAGCGCGACAAGCACTTTCGATGGACCATAACTAAACCCATGCGGTTCCCAGCAGACAACCAAGAGGTCCGACGAATATTACGTGCACTCACTATAGGTAAAATCAAACAAACCATCGAAGACGGACCGACCACCTTAGACAAATATGGGTTAGCCCCCCCCTATCTCACCCTCACACTCACGACGGCAACAA
Organism: Nitrospirales bacterium; assembly: GCA_029261235.1. Taxonomy (GTDB): domain Bacteria; phylum Nitrospirota; class Nitrospiria; order Nitrospirales; family UBA8639; genus Nitrospira_E. Next base: position 5,541 of record JAJDBS010000177.1, on the reverse strand, counting down.
CCACTCACGAACTCGCCCTTGGCGATCGCGGGCCATTTGCGCCCTCACTGTACGTCCAAACCAAAGCGGACAACCAAGTCGTCCTGACAACCCTAGAAGTGACAACCTTTGCGCAAAAAGCATTGCCGGACTTTCGACGAAAAGACCTGCTCTTTTTTGAACGCGAACGCGTCCAAGAAGTGCACATTCAACAAGCTGACTCGACAATGATCATGGCCCGGACGGCTGGCGTCCATAGCCTCTCCCCCAATTGGATGCTCACCAGTCCCATGAAGGCCCCCGTGGATAAGATTATCGTGGGCACGCTCCTCATGGATTTAAGCGGACTCAAGGCCACAGGTTTCGTGGATGCAGAAGAAGAAAAACAACGAATACTTGCGCAACCCAATCGCACCCATGTCGGCGTTACACTCTTAGAAGGACCACGAACCCATTACGTCAGTCTGTATCAGTTTCAAGATGCAGAAAAAGCCTACGCCGCCACAGCCAGCAAGGGCCCACTCTATGAAATCTCCCCGAACATTTTAAAGCCTATGACGCAAAAGGCCTTCTATTTTCAAGATAAACGATTATTCGGCATGGAAATAAGCGATATCGTGATATTGGAAGTCACCACCCCACAAGACCACTACGTACTCGTCAAACAACATGACGACTGGATCATCGAGAACAACCCCGATCAAGCATTAAACCAAAAAGTGATTAACTTATTTGTCAGTCGAGTCGTCGATCTCCCCACAGAAATTACCCACCCTGAGGGATCCACCACATCCATTCAAACGGGATTAGACTCCCCAACAGTCACCATTCAAGGCCGAAATCGCCAAGGACAAGAGAGCGGAGAGTTAAGACTAGGAAAACGAGAAAAAGGCTTGGTGTATGCGACTGGCGGAGGGCACAAGGGAATCTATCAAGTCCGTTCAAACATCCTAGACCAAATCCCCACCAAGGCGCAATTCACCAGATAACCAACACAAAAAAAACGAGAGGAAATAAGGTTTGTCAATGAAGATGATTGAGTCCGGCGCCACAATAGAGTCTGACTGGTTGAAAGGCACGAACCATCAGCGGCAAGACCTTCTCACATGAAACGAAATGGCCTTTGATGATTAGGGCTTCAGCAGATATGTTGTGCTATACTGTTGGGAATACTTGGAAGAGGAAAGGACAGGATAATGGCAAATGTCGAGCAAATTAAAGCTGAGATCAACACCTTAAAAAAAGCGGAGTACGTTCAGCTGCGACAATGGTTTTCAGAGAAGGATTGGCATGTATGGGATCAACAGGTCCACACGCAGTCAGAACAAGGCACACTCGACTTCTTAATTGAGGAAGCCATCAGTGAAAAAGAACATGGTAGTCTTAAGGATTTGTAGATGCATCGAACCACTGCTCGCTTTTGGCGGTGCTTCGAAAAACTTCTAGCCTCCATTAAAAGTTTAGCACGCGAGAACTTTCAACTCCTCAAGAACGACTCTAGACATCCTTCGCTCCACTTCAAAAAAATCGGCAAGCTTTGGTCAGTCCGTGTTGGCAGTGGTCACCGAGCGTTAGCAGTGAAAGACGCCAATGATTATATTTGGGTGTAGATTGGCAATCATGATGAATATGAATCTCTCATTCAATAACATCCCTCCTAGCCAAGCTCAGCTCACTCCATAACCCACCCACTCTTCAATAAGAAAGATCGAAGGATTTGGAGAGAACGTCCATCGTCTTATCCTTTTCGCTGCCAGATGAGATCGCCGTAAAAAAATCACAAGTGAATGGTCCTCCCCGTCCGTCAATGAACGCTGTCACGATCAATGGAGGAAATCGGATCGACTCCAAAAACCTGTGAACGAATCAACAACAGATTTGACGCCCAATCTGGCCCAAGACTCATTATTCGGATCGACTAAGGCAGTAACGCAGGTAAGCCTCTTTTACAAGCTGGATCGGTCACCATTGACGCACGTGGTGAAAGGACCGCAGAAAGGGTTACTCGCGCGCTATGTGGCCATGTATCTCTGTCAACAACTCGGGGAGCATCGCTTGAGGGACATCATACAGACGTTTGGGTTGTCGAATGTGGGATCAGTGAGTGTGATCACGACCCAGATACGACAGCGCATCACCGAGGAGCCCGCCTTCGCAAAGACGAGACAACGGATGATCCGCTCGATCATCAAGCACGCAACTTGCCCCCTATTTCATTGACTTACTCGGGGAGGACGATTTCTCAGAGAAACGACGGGAAGATTCGATGGGGATACTGCCGGCAACGTGGCTTCCAGAAAAAGACGGTGACTTCACAAAAGTGCTAAACGTCTCACCGATGAATTCTACGAGGGCTTTACGGCACTGCGGGAATTTTCGACCCGCCTTGGGGATGGACCCTACTTTGCCGTTCAGTCAACAAGGCATTGTAACATTCCAATTCCCAATGACTTGTGCGATGAAGATGGCTCAAGCTAAATTGAACACAGTCCTGCAGAGCAACAAAAACCGGCATTGACCGATTTCATTCACCTGAAGATGCAACAACGATACGATAGGATCCGGTATACATCTGAATATATTCCCGCTAGTGAAAATATGTCGATTGTAGAGAGGGACATGCAAGGGTGAATATCATACAACACGATGGTTCGACAGCCGATGGCATGCACCACGACTCCGAAGCCATTGAAGAAAAAGACACGCGCGCCATCATCAGAATGTTGACGGAGGCCTATGCCATAGAAGGCGGACACGCAAACAAAAAGCGTCACTTACTCGACGCACTGAGTGCATACATCTCGGCCGACAAGTGGTTAGCCGCACTCCGCGTACAATCGTCGGCCACCGACGCGCCGAAATTTGTCGGACTCTTGCACAGTGGGTTTACCTCAGATCAACTGGCCCGGATCACCGAAGCGGCAGCGCATCCCTGTGCCCAAGCCATTGAAGCCCCATTTGCTGAGGAATTGATCCGTCGAAAAACACACATCACGCTCAGACTGGAGGACTTCGATCAACAGCGGCGATTTCCAGGAAGCCCGGCGGAAGCACTCTCCGCGCAGGCGGGTGTGGGAACATTACTAGCCAGCACCCGACCCATCTATGACACCGAAAGCGAGAGCATCAAATCGAGCGCCATCGCCCTGTACCGTGTACCAGGCGCCTCGCCGTTTAGTGTACGGGAGCGGCGCATCGCCCATATCCTCCTGTCAGAAGTGGACTGGCTCCATACCGAGGGGTGGCCATCCGAACACCTGGTCGAAGTCACATCGGAACTTCCTCGGAGCCACATGCCAATGCTCAGCCTGCTGGTGCATGGGAATAGTCGAGAGGAGATTGCTCAGCTCACGCAGCTGTCAATCCACACCGTGAATAGCTATGTGAAAGAGACGTTTCGTCACTTTGGCGTCAACTCGCAGATAGAGCTCATGAAATTGTTTATTTACGGCGATGGGAATGATCAAATGCGTCGGCCATCATCCACACAAGAGCCCGCTCCTCGACCTGCCAACGAGTAACCCCTTCACCACAGGTCCCCGTGGCAGACCCACCGGGCCTCGTCAGGTGATACACAACCCGCTCCGCCTCGTTGTGCGCCTGAGACGATCGTTCACACCACAACACACACACAACCAGACAAATACCCCATACTTGGGACTATACCAGCAGGCGGACAAGCAACTACACTCCGACATGGTTTCGATTATTTCATTGAGGAAGGGGGCCATGATGAGCATACACACAGTTGAGGGACACGCGTGATCACAACGTTCATGGTCATCACCATGTTTGCTATTCCCGGTTTGACACAGGCCATCCCGATGAAAGGGTAACGGGTCCGCGGACGCAGGCAGGAACGCACGCGCGGGCATGTTAACCGAGGACGACGGTCACGGGCAGCGTAGCAGGACGGCCCCTCACCACAGCGTTCGTACCTCTTCGGACCAAACCCTTGAAAGCGCGAACGGCGCAATCTTTGGTACGTTCCGATTGTCCAGGCAAAGACGCCTTATTATATACCGCGATGTCCTAGACTAATGATGAAAAGACATGCAAGAGGACTTCAACAACACTCGCAACCTACTAACCAAAACAACCCATAATGATGGTTATGGGGTGGCATCAGTTAATTTGGGGAAATCCAAGGAAAAGGAGCGGAAGATGAAACGTGTAATTCTACTATGTTTATGCATGATAATGATCCCTCAGGTTACGCTGGCAATCCCGTTAAACACGTCCGAGCAAACCATAGGACATGATTTTGGGACTTTTTCGGCGCCTGAGTCGTTGGGTGTCTTTGAAGAAGGGACAAATACCATCAGCGGCACGGTGACGATCGGTCCGTTCGATACACGCGACACCTGGACCGCCTCCATCCCGACATTACTTGAAATAACGTCGATTCAAGTAGAGATAACTAATTTTGCCAGTACGACTAACGGTACAGTCAGTTTTACTACAAGCAATGCGACTTCAGTCGCGCTCCGGGGCAGCGGGCAGAGGGGCGGAACATATATACCAGCGGTCCTGCTAGGCAGTTTTCCAATTCCCCCGGGGGCATTCACCTTCGATGTATTCGCCAATAGCAGTGGTACCGGTTTCGACTGGAGATGGACCATCGACGTCGCCAAAAGTACCCCATCCGCAGTTCCAGAACCAGCGTCTATGCTGTTGTTTGGTTCCGGCCTCCTTGGCCTAGTCGGCTATCGGTGGCAGCAACGTCGACGTGAGGGGCAGCAAGTCGGGTAGTCCACCCTCCGCCCATCGCCCCACCGGGACACGTACACACCAAGAGGGGAAGGCCGTGCAGGTCTTCCCCACTCTTGCTCATAAAGCCGGCGTAGCCGTGTCACGCTGCGCTCGACCGTGGCGAAAGCCACGGTCACTCCTTCTCGATGAAGATGATATCCTAAAAAATCAAATCCCTGTTCGGCTTTCCCCACCCACGTTTTCTCTCATCGCTTCTTTACATTCTCCGACGCCTGCTGTTCGGCCTCGGGGCGGACGCTCTAATCAACGGCGGGCCTTGTCTGAGCGAAGCGAGTTGGTCCGCCTTTCTTCAGTCTCGCGTCCGTCCCCTCAGATCTAGCCGAACTGGGCGTCAATGGTTTTGGGTCCTTTTGCCGAAACAAAAGGACCTCGGCTGCCGGGCCGAAACCCGGCACACATCAAACACGCGTCCACCTCCAGTCACCAAAGTCCCATCACCCCACAGGTCCCCGATTGTCATCATGCCTTGACGCAGGGCTGCCCCCAACACACGGTGGCCAGCATATCTCCCTTTCGTGGCAAGCCCTGACTCTCAGTTCACTCAAACCGACAAATACCCCTTATTTGGGGTTATACAAACAGGCTGACAAGGTTGTACGTTCCCACAGTGTTTCAAGTGGTTTATTGCATATGGACTTTGAGGGTGCAGGGGGCGTCCGCCCCCGGCTTCGCCCCCTCACTTGAGCGCTATGTCGTGCAAGGAGACAGGCTTGAAAGACACTGTTTTTAGAGAACGAGGCCACCCCGACCCCAAGGCGGATAAGCCCGCGTGACCACACGAGGCGGAGA
>JAJDBS010000176.1 GCA_029261235.1 Nitrospirales bacterium | reverse complement strand
TGCAGAAGACCCTCAAAATGGATTCCGACCGTCTTCTGGTAAAATTACGGCGTATCTTTCTCCCGGTGGAGTCGGTGTCCGAATTGACGGCGCCGTGTATAAAGACTACACGGTTCCCCCATATTATGATGCACTCTTGGCGAAGCTCACGGTGCATGGTCGGACGTGGGATGAAACCGTACGCCGAACCCATCGCTCACTCGAAGAATTTGTCCTCAGGGGCGTGAAAACCACTATTCCTTTTTTCACAAAGGTGATGGAAGAACCTGATTTTCGCGCAGGTCGATTTGATACGAGCTATATCGAAACCCACCCTGGTTTATTTGATTATGAAGAAATGGAAGAACCCGAAGATTTAGTCATCGCTCTTTCGGCAGCTATCGCTGCCTATGAAGGCTTATGAGCCTCTTCGGAGATCCAACGGATACCACATATTCGTTGCCCATGTGAAAGGTTATTTATGCCACGAAAACCAAAAAAACGAGAGTCTGTCGGACGTCCAGTGCCGACACGCATGAAATCCGGTGCACCTCCAGCACTTGATATTGAAGCCTCCCCAAAACGACAGGTCTTTTTGACCGATACCGCGTTGCGCGACGGGCATCAATCACTGCTCGCCACGCGGATGAGGACGGAAGATTTAATTTCTGTCGGTGCAGACCTAGATGAAGTGGGATTCTGGTCATTAGAAGTCTGGGGTGGCGCCACGTTTGATGCTTGCCTTCGATTTCTGAAAGAAGATCCCTGGGAACGCCTCAGAGCCTTTCGGCAAGCAATGCCCAAAACCCGCTTACAAATGTTGTTACGTGGGCAAAACGTGGTGGGCTATCGGCATTATGCTGACGATGTCCTCGAAAAATTCATTGAGTTGTCAGCGAAAAATGGTATCGACGTCTTTCGGGTATTTGATGCACTCAATGACATTCGTAACATGAAACCGGCCATGGAAGCCGTCAAAGCCTGCGGCAAACACGTCGAAGCGACCATCTGTTACACAGTCAGCCCAGTTCACAGCCTGAATCATTTCGTGGAACAGGCCAAGCAATTAGAAGACCTTGGAGCTGATACGATTTGTATTAAAGACATGGCGGGATTGCTTCCACCCTTTGAGGCATACGAACTCATTAGTCGCCTCAAAGCCACAGTGCGCACCCCCATTCATCTGCATACGCATTACACATCAGGAATGGCTTCGATGTCGGCCCTTATGGCGATCATGGGTGGCCTTGATATTTTAGATACAGCCTTGTCTCCACTATCAGGCGGTACGTCTCATCCTCCGACTGAATCCTTCATTGCTGCGCTTCGAAATACACCCTACGACACCAAACTTGATCTAAAACAACTCGCTCCTGCCGCCGATAAACTTCGAACTTCTCGAAAACGGTATCGGCAATTCGAAAGCGATTTTACAGGAGTGGATACTGACATCCTGCTCTCTCAAGTTCCAGGCGGCATGCTCTCGAACCTAGCCGCTCAATTAGCGGAACAAAATGCACTAGGAAGAATCAAAGAAGTCCTGGAAGAGATTCCACGAGTCCGAAAGGATATGGGCTATCCTCCATTGGTAACTCCCACCAGTCAAATTGTGGGCACACAAGCCACCTTAAATATCTTGACTGGAGAACGATATAAAGTCATCACCAACGAAACCAAAAATTATTTCCAAGGCTTATATGGCAAGCCACCCGGAAGTCTCAACTCAAAAATTCGACAGAAGGCTTTAGAAGGTGACAAACCGATTTTGACCAGACCTGCCGACAATCTCGATCCTGAATTGGAAGATGCTCAACAAGAGCTGATCGGGAAGGACATTGCCGAGGAAGATATCGTTTCATTCGCCTTACTCCCTTCTGTGGCCTTACAATTTTTTGATGAACGTGAAAGAGGGGAACTGAAGCCAGAACCCCTGCAAACACAATCAGAAAGTGGTCCAGCCGTAGGGCATGACTTACATTTAGCACCGGTAGAATTTAAAGTGACCGTGCATGGAGAGTCCTACCATATTCGAGTATCTGGATCCGGCCAAACGATTGATGGAACGAAGCCCTACTACATTAAGGTCAATGATAAACTAGAAGAAGTTTATCTCGAGCCTATTCAAGAAGTCCTGGCTGGAGCTCCGGAATCCCTCAGCTCATCCTCCTCCGCAAAAGTCGAAGGGCGACCAAAGCCATCACATCCTGGAGATGTCACAACGCCCATGCCTGGCCGAGTCGTGAAACTCATGGTCGCTCAAGGTGATGCCGTCAAGGCCGGTGACCCCTTACTAGTCGTTGAAGCCATGAAAATGGAAAACCGTGTACAAGCTCCGATAGACGGGAAAGTCGCGACCATCCATGTCAAAGAAGGAGATGAAGTGAATCCTGATGAAACGCTGATCCATTTGGAATAATGCACGGTCATTCGTATTTCCGGTCCTTCCCCGTTCTAATCATTCTCGTCTGCAGTTTCACCATGGTGGGATGTTCCTCTTCCCCTACACACACTCCTTGGGTTGAACTAATCCAACGAGTACCCTTTCAAACCGCGCTGGTACAGAACCAGCGCATGGCCTACCTCGACATTGGAAAAGGAACACCAGTCATCCTGATACATGGGTTTGGTGGATCAATGTGGCACTGGGAATACCAATACCATCCCTTGGCTCAAACACACCGAGTCTTGATCCCCGATCTCATGGGCTCAGGCCTTTCGGAGAAACCTAAGGCCAACTACAGCCCAGAACAGGTATTGAAATATTTCCTCGCCTTTATGGATACATTGGAGATCGACCAGGCCACTCTGATAGGAAATTCTATGGGGGCCGGAATTGCCATGGCAATGGCTCTTGACCATCCAGATCGAGTCGACCAACTCGTGCTGATTTCTGGATTCCCCGCTAAAGTGCAAGCCAGCGTGGCCTTACCGCAGTTTCAGCAGTTTTTCCAACATCGCCCTCCCCTCTGGCTCGCCTCAATGGCGAACCAGATGGCCGGAAGAGGAACAACGGAACGTTTTCTCAAAGACATTGTCTATCGATCAGAATTAATCTCCCCTGCAGTCATTGAACGATCATTTCACAATCGCCAACGAGAAGGATTACTCGCCCCGCTCTATTCATTGTTAGAGCACATGGATAGCTGGGATAAGCGGTATGGCCAACGCCTTGCCAATATTTCTCATCCAACCTTGCTGTTATGGGGAGCCCATGATCCAGTTTTTCCTTTGGAAGTCGGAAAGCAAGTGCAAACCATGATAACAAACGCTGAATGGCATATTATTCCAGAGGCAGGCCATCTCCCCCAATGGGAGCAACCACAACTGGTAAATTCGCTCATTCTTTCATTTTTAGAGAAAGGCCTCTAAATGAATTTTTCTGATCATTTACGTCAATTAGCTGCGCCTATTTGGGAAGCACAACTCAAGCATCCATTTGTCGTTGCCTTAGGAAATGGGACTCTCTCTCCACAAAAATTTCGATATTATATCCTGCAAGACGCCCGTTATTTAGAGGAATTGGCGAAGGTCTTTGCTGCAGGAGCGATAAAAGCTGAAGATGCCGATACTGCCATTCGTTTTGCCCAGCTGGTCGAAGAAACGATTGTCGTGGAACGCGGGCTGCATGAATCATACGGCAAGCAATGGAAGCTGACTGCTGATCAAATGCGTTCCACTCCCCTCTCACCCACGAATTTCGCCTATGGCCGCCACATGCGAAGCGTGGCACAAACAGGTACGCTTGGTGAAATCACAGTGGTCGCCTTACCTTGCGCGTGGGTGTATTGTGAAGTTGGACAACATCTCCTTGCTAAAGGCCCGCCGAAAGCTTCCCACCCCTACGGTGAATGGCTCAAATTGTACGGATCACCTGAATTCGCTAATGTTGCTAAATGGATGCGTACAGTGGTCAATCGATGTGCAAAACATGCAGGGAAAGCTGAAAAATCCAGAATGGAAGAAGCCTTCCTGATCAGTTCACGGTACGAATGGATGTTTTGGGACATGGCGTGGCGAGAAGAACGTTGGCCAGTCTGAAGCACGAGTACGACATGTCCATACACATCACGAAGTTTTCACGAAGGCTCTTCCTCATATGCCAAGGGAATAAAACTAATCTCATTAATCTTTGAATTTCATCATTCTTCCTATAAAAATCTATTCATGAAACAACGAATATCCCAATCAATCCGAATCTTTCTATGTGTTGTTCTTTGGTCTTCTTTTCACGAGCTATCACATGTGCACAGTCAGACTGGAATCAACAATGGCATCCAACCTCTTCTTGAACTAGATGGTCAGTCGATTCATGACTTCATTCCCGCGTCTATCCAACCGCTCATCCTTTCAGATGAAATTGAACATTTTCTTCGAACATTGGAACATGAACCCCCTGAATGGACCCAACTACAACATCCTGATATGACCGAACAAAGTGAACGCCTTTTCCAATTTAATCGGCAACGAGATGCCACACGTGTAACCAAAACCGATGTATTGGAACAACCCATTGCGTTCCTTTGGGCCGGTATCCTCCGTCAATATCAATCCGAGTACGAGGGGTTTTCTATCGCATTAGGCCCTGAGCTCACCAACTCATCATGGGGCATTATCCGCTTCAAACCCACACATTTCCCTGACTACCTTGTGGCCATTCCATCCCTCGACTTGCGGAAAGAGCTGCTGAAGAGGCAGAAACACGGGGAACAACTTGAAATTATCGTCGTATGTATAGGGACATTAGCTCCTGATGAATCACTCATCTATGCATTTTCTCATGATGATCACAAAGACGGGATGATTTTACCGGTCATATCCGTTCAAAGCATGATGTATTTCTTGAAAGCATCATGAAATAAGCAAATGACCGACATCTCAAGAATCTGATTCACCTTCATATGGTTCACCAAACAGCTGACCAAATATCAAAGAGATGGCTTTTCATTCAATATTGGGGTCCCGTACTCCTCTATTGCGGTATCATTATCTACGTCTCATCTCTCTCATATCCAAGCCAATATCTTCCTTCTTTCTTCTCTGGTCTCAGTGATAAACTCGTACATGGAGTAGAATACGGCATTCTCGGGATACTGCTCTATCGTGCCTTTCGTCATACAACGCAGATAATTCAATGCATTAGCCTAGCGATTTTCTGTGCCACAACATTTGGGATATCGGATGAACTCCATCAATGGTATGTCCCTCATCGCCATGCAGATCTGTGGGATGTCGTTGCCGATGCATCAGGCGCAACCTGCTTTATTTTGATATGGGTCTTCATTATGAAGAAATAGCTTTCACTCTTAACCATTCAACAAACGGGTTGTACCTGAATATCCAGATCTCTGAGCATGTGCTCCACAATTTGAGACAACACATTAAGCTACTCAGACAATTCGACGATATACTACAATAGATGAAAACCACCCTAGACACGATGAACAAGAGAGAGGTGCATCGGTACATAAACTCTGCTTATATATACGCCCGAAGGATTTCTGCTTTCGTGTGCTTCGACCCACAATTCCGCGTGCACCTCACGAATCAGAGTGGTGTCACCTATCTCTTTATGATGATCTTTGTCGTAGTCATGAGTATCTCACTCTTAGGGGTCACTCAACAGTGGTCGGTCATCATGAAGCGTGATCGAGAAGCGGAACTTATTTTTCGTGGGACACGCATTAAGGACGCGATTGAACGCTATGTTGCTGATTATGAAGTCCAAAAAGCCACGAGGCCAAACCGCTGGCCGCTATCGCTTAAACAGCTCACACAAAAAACTCCGAAGCGCTATTTACAGTCCGTCTATCCTGATCCCATCACAGGAAAAGATTTCGAGGTGATAAAAGTCGGGCAAGAAGTCCATGGGGTTCGCAGTACCAGCACTGATGAACCCTATGACCAGGTTCACTTCAAAAATGCCAAAACATACCAGGCAATCCGCTTTGAATCGACTGGTGCTGGAACCAATTGCCAACCGAACGCGATTAATCCCCTTGTTCAGCAGAATTGCACACCACCAAGTACCTCAGCATCGACACCGACCGTTTCACCTTCCGAAGCTTCAGAGAAATCTGCCGAAAATGTTCCCTCAGATAGCCCGTTGTAATTAAATGAATTACTGGAAGACAGAGAAAAATAGGAAATTCGCCACAACGAGATTCAAAAAAGAGAAACTGCTCCTGATGCGCTGTCCTTCTGATTCCCTATTGAGACTGTTGAATATTTCATTCCAATGGCCCATACATCATCGTGAGGAAATCGGCATGATTGGCTGAAGGGCATGGTCAAAAAAGTCCGTCCAGCAAGGCCACAGTCTTTTTGACACGCGGTGCGTACTCTCAAGTACGTAAGCACAGCAAAAGGGCAAGAACGCCGATGGCGTCTTGTTTCAACATGCTCATTTTAAATGACTTAATGTTTGAAGAGCTGGATCCGATACCTGTAAGCAGCTAGGCGTGATCCCTAGCCCAAATTTACGATATATGCTAGGCTGGTAAGGATTTCCCGTTTTCACATCCCCCCGCCGCGTAATTCAAAGAAGGAACTCATGTCATTGATGATGCGTCCATTTATTCGTATTGGAAGTTTTCTAGGCATCCTCCTCCTCGTCGCGTGCTCGATGCAAGAGTTACAGCTAGGAGAAGAGCTTGAACGAAAGGGCGACTGGGACGGAGCCGTCGCCGCCTACCGAGATGCTCTAAGAGAAGAACCTTTCAATAACGAACTAGAAGCAAAGCTTCGACATGCCAAAGTGCGCGCTGCAGAGCAACATTTCACTCTTGGCCGCGATTGGCTCAAAAAACGCCAAATCCCCGAGGCGCTACAAGAACTTCAAATAGCCCTGGGGTTAGACCCCGAAAATCCAGAACATCATTCGGCCCTCAACGATGCCTGGCGATTAAAACAGGGTCATCAAACCATGCTCGATGCCAAGCATCTTGAAAAGTTGGGGCGTTTCGATGAAGCGCTGTCCCTCTATGAATCTGCCGTCGAGTTAGATCCTGCGTTAGTCGCAGCGATTGAAGGCATCACCCGGGTTGTCCAACATCAACAACAACTGGATGTCATTGGCGGTTCAGCAGAGCCCGTTACCCTACGGTTTCAGAATACGCGGCTCAAGCAAGTGTTTGAAATTCTCGCAAGAACCTCAAATATCGACATCTTGTTCGATAAGGATGTACGAGATGATCTCGTGACGATATTCACGAAAGACACCCCGTTTGATGAAGCCCTTAACTTGATTTTGACCACAAACCAATTATTTGCGAAACGAGTCGGGCCAGATCGATTATTGATCATCCCGAATACCAAACAAAAACGTGAGCAATATGAAGACCTGCAAATTCGCACGTTCTATTTATCCAACGCAAAGGCCAAGGATATGGCCAATCTTCTTCGGACAATTCTGGAAACCAAACGTGTGTATGTAAATGAACCCCTCAATACGGTTGTGATTCGCGACCATCCAAATAAAATCACCTTGGCCGAAAAAATCATTATGGCGAATGATCGCCAAGATGCTGAAGTGGTATTAGACCTAGAAGTGTTGGAAGTCAATCGAACAAAAACCAAAAAAATTGGCCTAAATTTCGCTAAACAAGCTGGATTTGGCGTCTTCCCCGACGCCGGGGTCACTGCCGATGGAACCGCAGCGGCTCAATCCTTTTCAACCGCAGCTCAGTCATTCACCTATAAAAATTTGACGAGCATTGGACGGGATTCGTACTTATTCACATTTCCAAGCAGCATATTGATGGATTTTTTCAAACAAGAATCGAATGCCAAAACTCTGGCTAATCCAAAGCTCCGTGTGTTGAACAACCAAAAAGCCTCAATCAATATTGGCGACAAACAACCTATTCTGCTCTCAACTACGAATGTGTTACCAGGGCAGGCAACGACGGGAGCGTTATCAACGACCTCAACCGTCACGTCAATCGAATTTAAGGATACGGGGATCAAGCTGACCGTCGAACCCACGATTCACCTCAATAATTCCATTACACTACGTCTTCAAGTTGAAGTCACTAGACTGGGTGATCGAGTGATTCTCCAAGCCGACCCTGAAATCTCGCAATTTCGCTTTGGAACTCGAACCGCTGATACCGCTCTCAACATGCGAGATGGTGAAACAGTCGTACTGGCGGGTCTCATCCAAGAAGAGGATCGAAAAAACCGAGAAGCCGTACCTGGGATTGATGATATTCCTGGCATTGGAGATCTCCTGAGTAACAGCAATACCGAAAAAGTGACGACGGAAGTGATTCTGGTCATTACTCCTCGTATCGTTCGACACTTGACGCCACCCCCATTAGCCAAACAAACCATGTGGTCTGGCACGGCCAACCAATACAATACACAACCGCTTTTTTCGCAGAATCAACCTAAATCGACAGCGCTAGACACTCAGGCTGATGGAGCAACGGGATTGAATTCTTCTCTCAACGAGGAAGCCCCGGAGGCCCTAGACGCGGTTCAAGACCTAACTGAATCCAACCCGGAAGGTTCCAATGAATCCTCTCCTGGCGTCTCACGGCTCCAGATCATCCCCGCAGCGACTTCCCTCGCACTAGGAGAAGAAATTTTATTGACTCTTCAAGGCCAGAATTTCTCTTCTGCAGAACGTACATCCATGACCGTCACATATGATCCAAACGTAATGTCCTTTAAACAAGCCGTTGAAGGCCCTTTTTGGACAGGACAACAGGTGTCACCTAGCCTGACCGTATCGGCTGTGCCAAAGACCGGACAATTGGTTATTCAGATGGGCCAACTAGGGAAACCAGTCCAAGGCAGTGGGGCACTGGCCTCTCTGATCTTCGAAGCCATTGGGGCTGGCACATCAAATATTCACATTCAAAATCCGACCGTGTTAGGAGCCAACTCTCAACCCGTGCCGGTGATGGTGCAACATGGGAGAGTCTGGGTGGAATAAACCCGCCACACCTCGTGGCGTGACGTTAATTGAACTCTTAGTGACCTTGGTGATTATGTTTATATTGGCCTCTGTTGCCCTTCCCTTCGCGAAAGTCAGCGCTAAACGCTCGCAAGAACTCGAATTGCGCCAAACCTTGCGAACCGTTCGAGTGGCCATAGATACATTTCGCCGTGATTGGGCCAGAGATGGTGGGACGTTATTAGGACCGCTCTGTATCAAGAATCAACTCACGTGCAAAGAGGAAACCGGGGTCACCGGATACCCAAAAACTCTGGAAAACCTACTGAAAATTGAATTATCCGGAGGTGAGGCACAATCAGAGGAACATTCAAGCATTCGACGATATATACGAAAAATTCCGATTGATCCCATCACCAACACAGCGGAATGGGGCATACGGTGTTATCAAGATGAACCAGATGAATCGCGGTGGTGCGGGGAAGATGTCTTTGACATCTATACTACCAGCGAACGAATTGCAGTAGATGGGACCCCCTATCGTGACTGGTAATGAGCATTTTTGTACTCATTGGCAAAAAAGGCTACACTTTACTTGAGCTCATGATCGTGGTGGCGATTGTGGGGATTTTGGTGTCCGTCGCGATTCCAAATTTTCAACAATCTGCCATGAAAGCGAAAGAAACCGCTCTCAAGCAAAACCTCTTTACCATGCGCGCGATCCTTGATCAATTTTATGCCGACCGAGGAGATTATCCAGAAAGCTTATCGTCGTTGGTTGAAGAAAAATACCTTCGGTCTATCCCAACAGACCCGATAACCAAATCTCCGACGACATGGACTGAAATTTATGAAGAGCAGGAGGAGGGCGATGACTCTCCTGCTGGTATTTATGATATCAAAAGTGGGAGTGATGCCGTCGCAACAGACGGAACTCCCTACAACGATTGGTAGGTTATCTATGAAACGTCTTTATTGGCAGCACTTGATTCTCACCGGAACATTGGCCTTTTCCTTAGAAGCTTGCGTTCACAAACCAACGAAAACCATGAAAACCGACAGCAAAATTGAAACGCCCGCTGCACTACCACCGCACATGGTCCTACTCCGAGAGGCTCGTTCCGAGGCAGAGAATATGCGAGCTGAACTCGCCAGCTTAAAAATTCTTATGGCCAAACAAGCCGGAGAAATTCGATCACTACGAGCACGGACTCAATCCGTCTATCACCGAGAACAAGACCAGGGCACAGCATTACAAAATATTCGAAGCCAACTATTATCGTCGCAAGCCGAGCGAGAACAATTGCGAAAACATAACTTGGTATTGGAAAGTCAAGTGGTCAGCATGCCTGATACCTCTCAATTGATATCAGACCTCCAATCTCTACAAGGCTCGTTTCAACAAATCATGGGAAACATGAAGGGGTTAGCTTCAGACATGAAGCTCATCAAGCAAGAAATGCATATCCCTACGAAACAGCTCACACCACGGCGAACAAAGATGACAACGAGTCGTCTCACCGAAGGCTTCGCTGATGAACGAGGGCTTGACGCGAAGGGGCGCATCATTATTCAAGACGGTGATACTTTATCTGAATTATCTCAAAGCTATCTGACTTCTGTACCACAGTTGAAAGAATGGAATAATTTGACCTCGGATCTAATTTTGTCAGGATTTCCGTTGAAAGTATCCGAGCCTTCGAAAGCACGGCACCTGCCACTCAGACAAGTCAATGTTCCTACTGACAGAACAGTTCCAAGATCTCCGGTCGAGCACCTGGAACACGAGGTTCACGGAAATCCTCAACCGGCAATGGATGCCCAAGTAAAAATTCCTTCTGAACCAAAACATATACTCGCTATTGGCAGTCCTCAATTGGATTCGCACGAGTCTCCCTAGTGCCAAGTTTCCATTACAGAGCTGCTCGTCCAGATGGAAGTATTATTGAAACAGATGTGGATGGAGAGACACCTCGCGCTATTCGAGCACAATTGGAAGATCAGGGACTCCTCGTGTTGGATCTCAGTGGAGCAGGAACGCGACCAGGCATTGCATCGGCCACTCGACAACGCTCCCTTCCCCCACGAGACTTTCTTGTGTTCAATCAAGAATTCTTAGCACTTGTGAAAGCCGGATTACCCATGTTGCGCTGTTTTGATCTGCTGAATGATCGTTCCGGACAAGCAGGGTTTCAACACGCCCTACAGTCTGTTCGTGAAAGTATTCGAGGAGGCGCAGCCATTTCTGAAGCCATGGCCTCACACCCCATCTATTTCCCCGAGTTGTATCAAGCCTCTCTTAGAGCAGGAGAGCAAGCTGGCAACCTTCCAGAAGTCCTTAAGCGATATATCGATTATTTAAAGATGATTATCAGCGTGAGAGAAAAAGTCGTGAAAGCCACGATATATCCGATGTTTTTGCTCGGCTTTGGGATTTTGGTCACCTTCGGACTCTTATTTTTCGTACTCCCTTCTTTTGCGCAAGTGTATCAAGAAAGTCGTGTGGCATTACCCTGGTCCACACAATTACTATTGGATTTGACTAATGCTTCCAGTCAATGGATCCTCGGGATTGTCATTGCGCTAAGCGTGGCAGGAGCGTGGGTCTATTGGTGGAGAACCACCCCACAAGGACAATGGCGTATTGACTGGCTTCTGCTAAATGCCCCTGTATTGGGTCCGTTGTTTCTAAAAAATCAAGTGATTCGTCTCACCAGAACCCTGTCGACCATTTTGGGTGGCGGCATCACATTATTAGACGCGCTGCAGGTCACCACGCAGTCCATGCCGAACAAAGTGTTCGCCAGAGCTCTGAATTCCGTCATCAAACATGTTCGAGAAGGCACGAGTCTTTCCGTTGCTCTCAAAAAAGAAAAATTTCTTCCAAATTTAACCTTGGAAATGATTGAAGTCGGCGAAACAACTGGTGCATTAGAAACCATGCTCTTTGAGGTGGCGGAATTTCATGAAGGGGAATTGGATTTTGAATTATCTCGAATGATGACGTGGATTGAACCCATTTTTATCATTCTGATTGGCGTAATTTTAGGGGGAGTCGTAATTGCCCTGTATCTTCCTATTTTTCAAATGGCAGGGGCCGTCTAACCACCTATCTAAGTCAGAGAATTTATGACTACACCCGTCAAACGCATGCCCTTCGTAGAGATCTTGGTCAAAAAAGGGTTCATCTTAGAGCATGAAAAAGACTCGTTGCGAGAAACGGCAAAAAAAGAAAATCAATCGATGGGCTCCATACTGTTAGAGCGTGGCACCTTAACCGAGGATTCCCTCGGTCAAATTTTGGCGGATCAATTTGGCTTGCCTTGGAATAACTTAGAAGAATTCCGAATCCCAACTTCTCTCATGGAATCCATTCCCATAGAACTCATGCACCGCTACGAGTTTATTCCGATGGCAAAAGAAAGGGACGTGCTCACGATTGCCATCGCAAATCCGCATGATCTTCGTATGATCGACGAACTCGAGCATCAAGTAGGGTATGAATTGGACTTGGTGGTCTCGTCCAAACCGGCGATTCTCGATGTGCTGAGCAATAGCGAGGGAAATAGCCAAGTACTCACCCGGATTAAAGCGGAATTAGATCCGGTGCTGATCAAAGAGGACGAAAAAGGTGAAGACGTCCTATCCGTTGAACGCATTACTCAGGACCAAAGTCCTGTCGTCAAACTCGTGAACACCATTATTTTAACCGCCTTGCAAAAACAAGCCAGTGATATTCACATCGAACCAACAGATCGGACCGTTGACGTCAAATTCAGAATTGACGGCGTGCTCTATCTAGCTATGGACCCCTTTGATATGGGCATTCACCCCTCATTAATCTCCAGACTCAAAATCATGTCTGAGTTGGATATTGCTGAACGGCGCACCCCACAAGATGGTCGATTCAAACTGCTGCTCAACAACCGAACAATCGATTTCCGTGTCTCCATTCTCCCCAGTGTCTATGGTGAGTCCGTTGTGATTCGAGTCTTGGATAAACAACATGTGTCAGCAGGGGTACAAGGTCTTCGCCTTGAAGCCCTGGGCTATACTGGAGCAGATCTCCGGCAGTTTCGGCGAGCCATCACACGTCCGTATGGCATGGTCCTCGTCACAGGTCCGACTGGGAGTGGGAAAACCACAACACTGTATGCGGCGTTGAATGAGGTCCACACCGATGATGATAAAATCATTACGATTGAAGATCCGGTCGAATATCAACTCAAAGGCATCGTGCAAATCCCGGTTAACGAAAAAAAAGGTCTGACGTTTGCTCGAGGTCTTCGTTCAATTTTGCGGCACGACCCTGACAAGATCATGGTGGGAGAAATTCGAGATCTCGAAACCGCACAAATCGCCATTCAATCAGCCTTAACAGGTCATTTAGTCTTTACCACCGTTCATGCCAATAACGCGTTTGATGTCATTAGTCGTTTCGTCAATATGGGTATTGAATCTTACAACTTTGTCGCATCGCTCAGTTGCATCCTTGCCCAACGTCTCGTGCGATCGATATGTCCATTCTGCCGTGTCCCTGTTGAAATTACCCTTGAACAATGTCGCGAATCAGGCATTGACTATGAAACGGTGAAGCATCAAACCTTCTTTGAAGGCAAAGGATGCAATGAATGCCATGGGTTAGGTTTCAAAGGCCGGAAAGCGATTACAGAATTCTTGGATATGACCGATTCAATGAAAGAAATGATCTTAAGTGGGAAATCGTCCTCTGAAATTCGCGTAGCGGCCATGGCTCAAGGAATGACGTCGTTGCGGCAAGCGGCTCTAGAAAAAGTGTTCCGAGGTGAAAGTACCCTCAAAGAAATTAATCGTGTCACACAAGTAGACGATATCGCATGAACTTGTTTCCGATGAATCAACCAACATTGGCCCTTTCCATATCGGAAGAGGCCTTATGCCTAGTAGAGGTCAAGAAATCTTGGCGCACCACCTCACTCCAACAAGTGAAGCACGTGTCGCTTCCTGCTGGAGTCATCCAGCTCTCGTCTGTCAAACCCAACATTCTCAATATGGAAGCCTTTGTTGAACAGTTACGGATCTTATTCGAGACCTGTCAAAAACCCACTTCCATCGCATTGAGTCTTCCCGACCTTTGTGCTCGAACCAGTGCTTTTGATTTCACCGAGTTTCCGACGAAATTCAGCGAACAGACTGCACTGTTGAATTGGCGTTTCAAGCAAGACTTGAAGTTAGATACGGCACAATCTCGGCTTTCCTATCAAGTCTATATCCCAAGCTCTCTCGCCAACGGGGCAACGCAAGACAATCAGGAACAGGTACGAGTCTTAGGTACAGTGATCCGGAATGAAATCGTCGAACAATTTGAAAGCGCCTGCCTAGACGCCAAACTCATCCCATCCTCTGTGAGCATTGCCGGTTTAGACATCTTTGATTTTTATCAACAGAATATCCAAGAGATTTTAAAGGCAGCAGAGAAGCAGAGTCCCACCTCCTCGACTGGAGCTATGTTTCTTTTTATGAGTCATTGGGGATTTACGTTCTTTGCGTTCGATGAAGGATGCCCAACATTTGTTCGAACGAAAGCAGTTGCCATTCGACCAACGGTCAAGCGCGCACCAGCGGATTATGCTTCAACCGGGCAGGAAAAACGAGAAGACGTTGTCAACAACGAAGAAGAATCACTGCATGTTGCACTGGCATCTGTTGACGAGCATGCCTCTGAACGTGTGATCACCCCATACCCTTCCGAGACCATGACAAAAGTCGAGAAAGAAGTCTTGGCCACCCTGCAATTTTATATAGAAACCTATTCTCAAGATGGCGCAAAACCATCTCCAACACACCTCTTTTTTGTCACAGACCTTGAACATGGGCATATGTTACTTCCAACTTCCGATCATATTCAACAAACCGCCCTAGTGAGTGGATTAACAACAGCACCGATACAAGTCACGCAATTTTCGTATACGACGCAGTTCAAAAGCCGAGGCAGCCGTTCAGTTCAAGAATCCAATATCTGGTCAGCCCTCCCCGGTTATGCCAGCCTAAGGGTGGCATAATGGTACCACGAGCCAAGATTTCCCTCTCCGCACCTGGCAACACGCATCTCACACTCACACAGTTTGGCTTAAAAGCTATCACAGTAATCTGCCTGGCACTGTCCGTGATCTTTTGGTGGGTCGGCACCACTTTCTACAAAGAAATTGATGGAATTGAAAACAAAATATCTATGCTCGGTAGCCAAACCAGAGAGATGGTGAATCAAGCCAGCGCCCGCGGGATGAACCTGTCGAATAAGGCCATCATACAGATTCCTCCGCACATTTCGTTCATCAAACAAGTGAGAAACCGTGTCGGATTTTCTTGGACACAATTGCTGACTGACCTAGAATCAGCTGTCCCCAAAAATTTGATGATGAGCACTGTGTCTCTTGATGAAAAAACCAATACCGTTTTACTGAATGGCTCAACTTCATCGCTCAAAGAGTTAACCCGCTTAATGCATCAACTCGAAAAGCATCAAGCCTTTCGTGATGTGATCTTGACGCAGCATGCGAAAAAGAAAAAAAAGAACGCAGACAAACAATCGTTTGTTGTCTTCTCTATGAAAGTATCCTATGAACCAACCGTTCCTCTATTGAAGAAGGCCAAATCGTAACTGCCATGATGTCCTTGAAGATTTACCAAGAATCAAAAACAACACTGAGAAGTTCACAGCACCTCATACCGTTGTTGATCATCACGGGGCTAGCCGTACTGACGGCTGTCGGCGTATTTGGTCTCATGTTTTACCCTGCACAAGATCGATTAGCCGAAGTAGGCTCAAAATTTCAAGCGGCCCAACAGACGCAAACAAAGACACAAACAGCTCAGCACACGCAAGGCATTATCGACACGACGTGGCATGCCCTTTCAGACTATCAGGAATTTACAGACCTCAGCTTAGACATCGCAGATTTGGCCAAACGAAATCGCGTACAGATTCCTGGTATGGGTTATGATTTTAAACCGCTCAAGCATAAACTTGCAGCCAAGGGCACCTTTGCATTCGAAGCTCAAGGTGACTATGGCGCAATCAGAAAATTCATTTATGAACTTGAAAAACGATGGCCCTATCTGTTCATTGAACGATTATCCGTCGAGCAATCCAAAAAAAAGAACGGCGTACTCTTTCGACTACGAGTGTCAACATTTCTGAAAGAATTTCCTCAATCACTTCAGAAAACTAAAACCTAATGACAAACCAACACAAAGGATTGCTATTGGTGGGTTTATTCGTAACCTGGGGAGTCATCACCGCTTACCAAATGCTTGAAGATTCAGGCACAAAACCCAGCGTTCAAACCAACATCGCTGCAACCAATTCAACGCTTCCGACTGTTCGGGCTCTCACGTTGGATGAATCCTTTCCTAATGCTAGACAAATGGTGAAATTCACTCAACCTCGTAATATCTTTTCCCCGATAGGCTCGAGAAAGATTGTAGCAAAAAGAAAAATACCGAAGCGTCCACCACCATCCAACGCAATCGTTTCTCCGCCTCCTGCTCCCACAAAACCCAGCCCATCGCCTGAACAACTGGCCGCTCAACGAGCACGGCAAGAACTCAACAAATTTAGATTTCTAGGATATCTGACAAAAGGTGGAGAAAGTCAGGCGTTTCTTACCAATGGCCAAGCCATTTATATTGTCAAACAAGGAGAAATGCTGGAAGGCCAAGTCCAAGTCAACAGAATTGAACCGGAAACCATTGTTCTCTCTGCTGAAGTCTGGGAAGCCGGCAATCAAGTTCAAGCCACGATTCCCCTAACCCCTGAATCAAGCAGCTAATTTTCAATCCATAGCTCTTATCTGCATCAGCCTGGTATGATTGATTATGGCCATATCAAAAACTACATCCAGCAATAACCGTCATCTGAAAACGACAGTATCTGTATTATTGATTTTCCTCACTCAACTGTTGTTGTGGCTCTCTCCGGGATTCGCAGCCATGTACCGCTGTCATGATCAGGCAGGAGCACAGGTCTTAACGGATAATCCCGCTCAACTGAAGAGCTGTTCTCGACTGAAATCATCCATCGTCTCAACACCTCAGATTCCTCAAAAAACTCTAAAGCTGCCTGAAGCGCAAGACATATCCAGCAATCAGTTGCCAGAAAATTTTTCTCAATATTCAGATACATCACTTGAAAAAGAATCTAACCATGAGACAGATAAAGATCAAGACATTACCATTCCTCTCCAAAAAATTGGAGGATCGTTTGTCGCTCAAGTCAAGCTGAATAAGGAACGGACAGCTCATCTCATCGTCGATACGGGAGCTTCTATGACCGTCCTCTCCACAAATATCGCCATTGACCTTGGCATTCTGGGAACAACCGACAATGAACTCCTGACAGTCAACACCGCAGGAGGATCCGTACAAGTCAACATGAACTATCTTTCCTCTCTTTCCGTTGGAACTGCGCAAGCCCACCATGTTGCAGTGGCTATCCATGATCTCCCTGATATTCCTGAGGAAATCGAAGGCTTACTTGGCATGTCGTTTCTCAAGCATTTCTTGATTACTTTAGATGCTGAGCATGCCCGCCTCATCCTCCGACCAAAACCATCCTCCTAGCTTAAATAGCACGTCTCTGTAAGTGCTTTTTCCTCGGACCTTCGCATCCGACTTCTCATTGAAAAAATATGTGGAAGGAGCGAAAGAGTTCGCATGCACGTCCCGTAGGACATCAGCATCAAAGAGAAGGAGAGTGTTGAATACGATAGGATATCAAGGGGTATATTTCGTCAGAAAAACGTTGGACATCAGAAGCTTCGGGGTCGGTTCAAAACAGTTCGTCCAGAAAGGCCACAGCCAGTTTGACGCACGGAGCGTACTCATCGTACCTGAGCACGAAAAACTGGCGACCTGCCTGCGCAAAGCCGCTTCGGCAGACATGGAACCGCTGGCCTGTCAGCCGTAGCCTTCGCGAAGGTTGGCTGTTTTTTAACAGACCCAGAAGGTAGCAGCACACACCGCGACAACGACGCCAAATTAACCTGACGACGCTTTTCACCTGACAAAAAATTATTGAGGAGAAAGAGGAGGAAAAGCACCTAGATATGAAAACTCTCCAATATGGAGCAGCGAGGAATCTGCGCGTAAACGAAAGTCACCTTCTTCAAGATTGACGAACCCAGGAGCCAGAGTCACATCAGTTGCCCCTGCGCGCTGAGGAATCGGGCTATGAGGTGTGCCCTGTAGCAGATAATTGCCTTGAGGATTGTCGTACAGAGCATTGAACGCGAGCGTCGTCTGGCTTTCAGGCGCAAACAAGAATCCCACCTTACTGTGCCCAATGATATTTCCACGAACAAGAGCCTCGGCCTTATCATGAAAAGCTAGGCCTCCTCCATTACGAACAAAAGTATTCTGAATGATGGTGGCCTTGGATTGATCCGTCATCATAACCGCCTCAAAGAGAATGTCAGACATCACATTATGTCGAAGAGTTACCTCTGAACGACCGCCAAGAGCTATGCCATGGTCATGATGATGAATCCGATTGCCCACAAGTGTCCCCGAAGAATTCGCAAAAGAGACACCAGTTGTCTCACTGTCCTCAATGATACAGTCTTCAATATGTACCCCTTGCACTTGTTGACTAAAGACCATCCCTTTTATACGAATGTTTTTTAGGTAGACGCCACTGCCATTAAAAATCCCAACACCGAGCCCGCCATGCTGAGAGACCGACAAACCCTGAATCGTAACATTCGTCGCTCCATACGGCCATTTACCAATATGTAACGACCCGACACGC
The DNA here is from genome assembly GCA_029261235.1 of Nitrospirales bacterium. Lineage (GTDB taxonomy): Bacteria > Nitrospirota > Nitrospiria > Nitrospirales > UBA8639 > Nitrospira_E. The sequence continues at coordinate 10,757 of JAJDBS010000176.1, read as the reverse complement.
TTCTCGCCAGTAATAAACACCTGATCAATCCCTTCTCCGATGATTGTCAGATTCTCTTTGCTATGAACAGTCACATCTTCAGCATACGTACCAGCTTTAATTAAGATCGTATCACCGGAAGAAGCTTGATCGATTGCCTCCTGAATCAAGATAAACTGCCCCGATCCATCCACCGCAACTTGCCATGTGCTGGGATTCGATGGGGAGGGAGACTCATGACCTTGAGCATTGGCTAAGGCGAGTCCTGAGACGTGCAGCAGAAGTAGGATAATCACCCAGGAAAAAGGCCATCTCATTGCCATCAGAAAGCGGTATATATTCATATCGTCTCTTCTCATTGTCCAAAGATTACAAGACATAAAAATGGATCAGGAACCATGGAGACCTTTACTCACATACCTGATGATATTCAATAGGGTCAAGCTAGCGCAAAAGTTAATTTCATTGATTGTTGCCTCGCCCCCTCTATGCTATCGTTCCGCATGGTAATCGTGGGGTTAACCGGTGGGTTGGGGGCAGGAAAAACAACGATAGCAGCCCTATTTCAAGATTGTGGGGCGACGATCATTGATGCCGATCAACTGGCTCGGGAAGTCGTCAAGCCCGGCAAACCAGCTTGGAAAGACATTCGAAAGCAATTTGGTAGCCGTGTCTTTTTTGCGGATAAGACGCTCCATCGTCAAGCCCTGGCACAAGTCGTGTTTCAGAGCCCGACAAAATTGGCGATGTTACAAAAAATCATCCATCCTCGAGTGGCACGGAAACAGGCAATGTTGGTCAGGGCCATCTGTCTGTCCGACCCACAATCCGTGATAATTTATGATGCCGCCTTGTTAATTGAAGCTGGCGCACATCGCAGAATGGACCATGTCATCGTCGTCAAAGCGGATCGCGCCACACAAATTTCACGCGTCTGCCGTCGTGATGGGCTGACCAAATCTGCGGCATTGCGGCGCATCAGGAACCAAATGCCACTTCGTCAAAAATTACTACATGCTGATACGATTCTCGATGGAACCTGGCCTCGTCCCCAGTTGCGCCTTGTGGTGAAATCATTGTATAGAAACTATCGAAATGAGGCTCGCCAGCGAAGTCAAAAATCTTCTCTCACTTGACTTCTATCCATAACAACATTATCTCGTTTGTAGACATTCATTGGTAAAGGAGTTCAACAATGGTACATGACGTTTTGATTCTTGGTTCCGGACCAGCGGGACTAACCGCTGCCGTCTATAGCGCCAGAGCCAATCTTTCACCCCTCTTAATCGATGGGTCACAACCTGGCGGACAACTGACATTGACCACAGACGTGGAGAACTTCCCCGGCTTTCCTAAAGGCATCATGGGGCCACAACTCATTCAAGACATGCGTGCACAAGCCGAACGCTTTGGGACACAATTTCGTCATGGGCACGTTTCGGAAGTTAACCTTCAAGCACACCCTTTTCGCATCACTGTTGATGGCGAAGAGATCATTGAAACCAAAACGTTAATTATTTCCACTGGCGCTTCAGCAAATTTATTGGGATTGCCTTCCGAAAGTCGCTTAATGGGACACGGAGTCTCCACCTGTGCCACCTGTGACGGATTCTTTTTTCGTGGAAAAGAAATTGCGGTGATTGGCGGGGGGGATAGCGCCGTTGAAGAAGCCACCTTTCTCACAAAATTTGCTTCAAAAGTGACGCTCGTTCATCGACGCGACAAATTACGAGCATCGAAAATCATGCAAGACCGTGCGATGAACAATGAAAAAATTGCCTTTCAATGGAATAGCAGCCTAGAAGAAGTCATCGGTGATGAAGTAGTCAGCGGTATCAAGCTTCGCAATAACCAAACGAATCAAACAGAAGAGATTGCCTTATCAGGCGTCTTCGTCGCCATTGGCCATACTCCCAATACCAGCTTATTCAAGGGAAAAATCGATATGGATGAAGCTGGATACATTCGTACGCAACCTTATCGCACGACAACAAATATCCCCGGGGTTTTTGCTGCGGGCGATGTGCAAGATTCCAACTATCGCCAAGCCATCACGGCCGCCGGTTCAGGTTGCATGGCTGCCATCGATGCTGAACGATACCTAGAAGCCGCGCACTAATGTTCCATGTGTTGGTACATTATCATGAGTTGGCACTCAAAGGACGAAACCGTAAACACTTCGAATATCGACTCGTCCATCATATCCGTCGCGCACTGAAGCCACTCAACCATGTGCATGTCGATGCACTCCAAGGTCGAATTCGCGTCAAATTTGAAGACGAGTCGGCCTGGCCTCGTCTTGAGCAACAATTAAAACGGATCTTTGGCATTGTCAATTTTTCGCTCACTCGGTCAGTCCCGCTTCCCCACGACAACCCTGACCTTACGGCTCTCAAAGCGGCCATCACATCTCATCTTCCAACCCATTCCTATGAAACCTTTCGTGTCAGCGCCAAACGCGCGGATAAACGTATTGCCAAAACCTCAATGGAGGTTGAACGAGAAATAGGTGCGGCAGTGGTTGAACAGACTGGAAAAAAAGTCAATCTGTCGCATCCAGATCTCACCATTTTAGTCGAACTCGTCCCCCCTGAAGCCTATTTCTCCTGTCATCGAGAATCTGGACCAGGTGGACTCCCAACGGGGACTGGCGGAAAAGTCGTCTCGCTGATTTCCGGAGGGATTGATTCGCCGGTCGCCACCTACCGCATGCTTAAGCGAGGCTGTAAAGCGGTGTTCGTCCATTTCCACGGCCGCCCCTATTTATCTCGAGTTTCCGAAGAAAAAGTACAAGATATCGTAAAACTCTTGACAACGTATCAATTGCACTCCCGGCTGCATCTGGTCCCATTTGGGGAAATCCAAAGCAAAATCGTCCTCAATTCGCCTCCACCCGTTCGCGTCGTGCTGTACCGCCGCCTGATGCTTCGCATCGCCGCGAAGATCGCCGAGCAAGAAGAAGCCTGGGGCTTGGTCACAGGCGAAAGTCTCGGGCAAGTGGCATCCCAAACCCCAGAGAATATCGTCGTGGTCAACCAAGCCACAACGTTGCCTATTCTCCGTCCTCTTATCGGCATGGATAAATTGGAAATCATCCAACAAGCCCAAGCCATCGGCACATTTGAAACCTCAATCGAACCCGACCAAGACTGCTGTACGCTCTTTGTTCCCAAGCACCCCCAGACTCGCTGCCATCTCCCCAGCATTCTCAGAGTGGAAGAACACTTAGACATTCCCGCCCTCATCCAGCAAGGCCTACAAGAATCCGAACTGATGCAATTCACTCATTAAGCAAAGGAGAACGTATGGAATGGAGAGCCAGTCATATTTTAGTAAAAGAAAAAGGGTTAGCCGACGACCTGAGAAAACGCCTGAAAAGTGGATCAAAATTTAGAGACTTGGCGAAAGAATTTTCAACCTGTCCAAGTAAATCTAAAAGTGGTGATCTGGGTTGGTTTGGTCCAGGGAAAATGGTGAAGGCCTTTGAAGATGCGGTCACACGCATGGGGAACGGAAGTCTGAGCAACGTGGTCAAAACCCAATTTGGATACCACATCATCAAAAAAACCGGGCAGAAGGACTGAACCCTTCGACAAGAGAGCAATCAAAAACGGGCTATCTTCCACAAGGGAAGATAACCCGTTTCCTGATGGCACCCAATTCTTAAAATTAAATCTTCACAGTCAGATAAAGAGCCCCTTTTCCACGATGGATAAAGATCAGGGCATCTTGTTGATTAGCTAAATTTGAGACGACTTTCGCAAAGTCTTTCTCTGATTGAATTGGCTTCCTATTAATTTCAGAGATGACGTCGCCTTGCACTAAACCAGCCCGCGCCGCGTAACTACCAGGTGTGACCTCGCGCACCACAACACCACTCACCTCTTCAGCTATTCCTAATTGTTGTGCCGTTCGTCCATCTAACTCTTTCACCGCCACGCCTGCCAACGGCCCGTCTTGCGGAGTCGGGTTTACTTGAGCCACTTGCTTGGGCTCATTCTGTACACGAATGACCGGATGAAGACTGACTTTTTCTCCCTCTCGCATCACCACGAGGGAAACCTGATTTCCCACGACCGTACCGACAACCTGCCCTTGCAATGCGCGCGGATCCTCCACGGCTTCGCCTTCATATTCTACAATCACATCCCCACGTTGAAGACCAACTTGATCAGCTGGGCTCCCTGGCATCACATTGGTCACTAAGGCCCCATGGGTTTTATCTAATTGGAATGATACGGCTAAATCTGGGGTCACCTCTTGTATCCCGACACCTAAAAACCCTCGGACAACCGAACCAGTCTTCACCAAACTCGTATAGATGGGTTGAGCTAACTTTGTAGGAACCGCAAACCCAATGCCTTGATAACCACCGCTTCGAGAGAAAATGGCAGTATTGATACCAATCAACTCGCCCTGTGTGTTGACTAACGCGCCACCAGAATTCCCAGGATTAATCGCCGCATCAGTTTGAATGAAATCTTCATATTGGGTAATACCCATCCCGCCTCGCCCTAAAGCACTGACTATTCCTAATGTCACAGTAGAATCCAATCCAAACGGATTCCCTACCGCCAACACATATTCACCCACTTGCAGACTTGAAGAATCACCCCATGGCACAAAAGGGAGATTAGTCGCTTCGACCTTAATGACAGCTAAATCGGTTTGAGGATCTAACCCGACCACTCTTCCTTGAAATTCCTGTTTGTCTGGTAGCGTCACAGTTATCTCTTCAGCGCCTTCCACCACATGGTTATTGGTAAGGACATAGCCATCGGATGAGACGATCACACCAGAACCAGCACCCTGCAGATTGGGCGTTGGCCCCTGTTTGTGGCGAGGAGATTTTCCGGGTAATCCGAAGAACTCTTTCATGGGATCAAACGGCATGCCCGACATTGGAACAGCTGCTTGTTTGCTGACGGTAATATTCACCACCGCTGGCGTCACTCGTTTCGCAATGTCCGAAAATCCCCCATTCTGAAAATGGGGAGGATCCGTTGAATGCTGACTATCTTTAGTATGAGCAAAAGTCGGAACAGGGTTATTCCAAGCCCCGAACAAGAGGGCACCAACAAGGATTCCCATGCCCGCCAACCCCAAGGGTTTCTTCCACATTTGCCCCCAGCTCCATTGATCAGCCATCTCTTTTCCATTCTTTTGCATAAGTCGTCCTCCTTAATGAAAATCCATCGTCATCAATTGTGTATAGAAAGAGGATACACCTCAACTCTAAAGTGGAGATTAAACGCAGATTAGAATGTATTAAGATTGGGAAGGAATGAGTGGAGAAATAACGTTAATTAAGAAGACCGAACGCCCAAAGGTACCCAAAGATGTACACTATCATGAACTTGACTGAGAGAGAGACATCGCCACCAGAAAACGCCCTGGTGATATTCTGGTGGCGGTGATTATTTTGGTATTTAGACTACACCGGAATAGTACCGAATGACATCAGAGACTGAGACAACGCCGATGACTCGACCACTTTCTGTGACAGCCAAATGCCTCGTCCCTTTCTCCTTCATCAAGCGAACGGCTTCAACAATGGAATCGCTGTTTTCAAGCGTGACCAGAGGTTCTCTCATGCACGTTTTCACCGTTGTCGTGGTCGCATCCGTCCCAGACGCTACGACTTCGCTGGTCAGTTCAGTTTCGGAAATCGAGCCGATAAATTCATCACCACTCTGGACCAATAACGAACCAATCTTCCATTTCTGCAATTGTTGCCCCGCCTCACGGAGAGTGGCATCCAGAGAAATGAAACGAACGGTTGTGGCCATAAAATCAGAAACGCGAGGTCCCGTGCTTTTGCGTTTTTTTGCTTCCTTGGCCAGGGAGGCTCGTCGAGATTCTAAATCAGCAATGGCACTTTCAAGCACGCGATGTCTCTGCCGGATCGTTTCTCGCTGAGATTGAGAATTGGCACCTTCAGGAGCTTCATCAGTAAGATTCAGGAGGCCCGCCGCTTCACCAACTTCTGCATATTCATACGTATCCAAAAGAGGAGATGAACTTCCAAAGATTTCAGCCAACATATCCTCAGTCATTGCATCAAAATCGTTCAAAACTTCCGTTGATGGTTCGTTCATTAAATGTTTTTTCAACACATCCAATTGCTCGCGCAAACGGTGGATGTCTTGATCTAACGACTCGGCCCGATCTGTTTTGGTCACCACTTTGGATTCCATAAAGCCTCCTCTGCTAGAAAAATAGAATGGGCTTTAATCCTAACCAAGTCTCACAAAGTAGGCAATGCCTTGAGTGATAAGAGAAAAAGTGCGATGTCGAAAAAATATTGTGAGGCGTCAATAGAGAGTTTGAATGCTAGGATTCCAATAAACCTGACAGGAGCGTGGCGAGGCCAAGAAAGCTGAAAAAACTCACCACATCGGTAATCGTGGTGAGCACAATTGAAGAAGATTGGGCAGGGTCTTGTTTCATCGCTTTTAACGTAATAGGAATAATGGCTCCTGATAATCCCGCAATCACCATTGAAATCACCATCGACAAACCAATGATGAGCGTTAAACCAAAGGAACGGCTCCAAATAGCCACAGCCAGACATGCCATAGCAGAAACCGCTAATCCATTCAAAAAGGCCACATAGACTTCTTTTCCACTGACACGTAACCATTGAGAAGGTCGAATATCACGCAGCGCTAACCCTCTGATGACCACGGCTAACGATTGAGCACCGGTATTACCCGATTGGCCAGCCACGACAGGGAGCAAGACCGCTAATGCGGTAAATTTGGCAATAGTGTCTTCAAACATGCCGACGACAAACGCCGCAAAAAAGACGGTCACCAAATTGAGCTGCAACCAGGGCAATCGCTTCCGAAAGGAAAACCAGACTGGAGAGAGCGCACGTTCATCTTTGTTCGCACCGACCATGGTTTGAAGGTCAGCCGTGGCATCTTCCTGACTGGCTTTGATGATGTCTTCATTGCGTACCACGCCTAACAGACGATGATCCAAATCGACAACTGGTATCGTAAAAAAATGGCGCTCACCGAATAACTCGACAATTTCTTCCCGGGACTCTAAGGGGTGAATAGTCGGCAGATCACGAATCATCACTGCTTGCAACTTCTCTTCTGGATCCACAAGCAATAAATCGCGCACAGAGAATTTCCCAACCAGTTTTTGCCTGCGATCGGTTACATACATATCATGCACATCCTTTTGTGCACGAGACCGGACATGGAGCATGGCCTCTCGAACCGTGACTTCTTCTTGCAAGACTAAAAATTTGGGGTCCATAATACTGCCCACCGATTCAGCCGGATACGTCATATAGGACCGAATTTCCTCAGCATAACGATCTGGCACGCGAAATAAAATCGCACGTTGCAAGTCTTCGTCCAAACGTTGAAACAAAGCCGCTGCGAGAGACGGAGACATGTGTGGAATGACTTGCTTCAAGAGATCAGTGGTCATGAGCGTAATCACATCAGCCGCAATAGGCGGAGTAATACTCGAAAGAAGGTTAGAGGCATTTTTGGCACTGGTCCCTTGCAACACTCTGAGAATATCGGGCGCTGGATACGCTTCTAATATACGTGCGGCTTCCTGATGATGCTTCAGAATAAAAGCCTCATTTAGCAGATGCGTACCGCCTCGTCGCCCTATGGCCGTTTCAATCGGTCCGTCACTCATCCGTTATTCTTTCGCTCCGTCACGGTCTGTGCCACATCAGTCATCAGACGAATTCCAGTTATCGAATAGGCTTCCCATAATTGCATCAACGAATCACTCACCGTGCCTAAAGGGGCTTTCCCTTCGACATCTTTTTCGATGCGCCGCAACATGCGATACCGTAGGGCTCCAAAAAATGTCCCCCATCGATCCACGACCGGTAATGTATGGAACCGGCTCCATTCAGGATGTTTGATAATTTCCTCAAGATCCGCTTCAGCCGACAACGTGGTCAGCTGGTTTTCCATGATCGTCCCGACCAAATGATCGGACGTATCAATCAATAATTGCCTGAGCGTCAAGACCCCTTCCAATTTCCCATCTCGATCAATCACATAGATATAGTACATGGCTTTTTGCCCATATGAGCGAATCCGGGAAATGGCTTCCTCCACAGGAATATCAGGTGGCAATGTAAACACTTGCGGGTCAGCGAGACTGCCGGCCGTATTTGGCGAATACCGTAGCGCCCGCCGAAGCGTCGCACCCATCGAGGTATCTAATCGTTCCAGGATGTCATATCGAACCGTCTCCTCAAGTTGCCGAAGGACGCCAATGGCAGACGTCGCATTCATGGCACTCAACACTATCCCACTCAACTCATTAGGAAGTTCCCCAAGGATTTTGGCAGTTGACACAGGTAAACAATGCTCTAGCACTTGAGCAATATCTTCTCCGGGTAACATTTCCAAAAGAACACCAGCCTCCTCCGGACCAAAGGACTCCAGATGCCGTGCTGATTCCACCGGATGAGCTTGAAAGTACCCGAGTGTGAGATGTTGTTCGAGCTCCACGATTATTTTTCCGGATGTGAAATGACTGCCGTGGATTCAGAAAACTGAGATGCTGGGATGATCACTCGACCCTCCCTAGTCTCTACCACCACGGATATGGGCGTCACAGCCACAACAGGCCCCTGTGTCTCGCCAATTTTCACTGTCATACCAATTCGTACGACTGGGCTCAAATAATGTGCGGCAATCAAATTGGCAACCGCATTGCGAGAACCCAACCCAAAAGACAAGGCCGCTCCGCCGATAAGACCGGCTAATAAAATCACGATCGTGTTATTCAGCAATTGAGTATCGATCCCCAACGCATCAATAGCCGTCACCACAATCAGCAACACAACGGCCACATACACCGCCTGAGCCACCATGGTGCCATGAGTAATCCCGGCAGAGCTACAGGTCATCGTAATCAATTCCCGAACAAAATTTGCGGCAATGATTCCTAAAATAAGGATCAAAATGGCGATCATAATCTTAGGAATATAATTAGCCAAACCAGTCAATGCATCGGACGCCATCGTCAAACCGAGAGTATCCGAAGCTTTGATCAGAAACACCAAAAAGATAATCCAGAATCCGATCATACCCAGAAGCTCGGACATTTTCTGTTTCGTCCCTGACCGTTCGAGTAACGTTTGAACGGCCGTACGACTCAGCATCCGGTCAAAACCCACAAGCTGGAGAAACCGTATTGTCGCGATCGAGACGACTCGGGCCAGAAGATAGCCCAATCCCAAGAGCATGATGGCCAATATGATTCTCGGCAAAAAGGCTAAAATTTGGCTGAGGCTGGCTGTCACCGCCGCAGCAAGGCCCTCCCACCACCCGGACATCGTCAGACTATTTTCTTCCATAACGATTCAAACTTTCTCATGAGTGTAGATAGCGGTCATCTCAGCACCAGATATTCCATGACACGCTGGATGAAACTCAAGACCAATCATAGTCTCCCCTTAAACAAGCTGCAACTAGCAGAGAGTCTCGAAAATCATGGCTTCCCGAGGCTTGACGAAACAGAAGGACGTCGGCGCTGACGCGCTCGAGAGACGAACTGAGAAAACTCTCTATGAGCTGGGTCTTTCAGCCATGAACTGAGCTCTCGACAAAGTCGCATCCGCCATGATGGGTATGTAGACTCTGCTGCTCCCGGCAAATTTGGTGTGTCCAGCTCCCCTAACAAATCTTCTAATTGCACCATCAATAATCGCGAAGGTGTTTGAGCTAAAAATTGATAAATTTTGGTGACTACATCAGCCGATAGCATGTCTGGCCTTACATCAGGTAGCGCGAGCGCGACGCTGCGCAAACTCTCCCATAATTGACGAAGGTCTTCTCCTCGAGCTCGCGTATCGACATCTCTATCTTCTGGCAACGGATAGAGGTTCGACTGTTCCTTCATTTCAATATCTCGTCCTGCCCAATAACCCTTGAGAGTCGGGAGATCATGCGTCGTCGCAGAGACCAACGCCTGCTCCGGATAGTGAGAAGGCGCATGAAACATGCCACCCTCCTCTCGCTCGAACAATAATAGCCGATACGAGAGTAGCCCCGCTCCTTCAAGCTTACGATGAATAGCAGGAGTCACGGTTCCTAAGTCTTCTCCAACCACCATCACTTTGTGCCGCACGCTTTCTATGGCCAAAACCGCCAACAGTTCGTCGACATACGTCTTGACATAGAGGCCATCTCGTCCGGTATGCCCAAACGGCACCCAATACATCCGAAACAATCCAAGGGCATGGTCGATGCGAAGCACACCACCATGTTTCATATTTTGACTCACCGTTTGACGAAAAAAATCATAACCATGTTGTCGGAGCGTGCGCGGATTAGATGCTAATAATCCCCAGTTTTGGCCTTGTAAATTAAACGTGTCTGGTGGAGCACCAATGGTGACATCTTTCGCCAATTGCTCTTGGAACCCCCATGCATCAGCTCCATCAGGATGAATGCCCACTGGCAAATCATGATACAAGCCTAGATGCAATGAAGCCGTCCGCGCGACGTGGTCCAACCGAGAGAGTTGTTGCTCACACAGCCACTGCACATAATAGAAATACTGAATACGAGCAACATGGGTTTGCTTAAACGCTTCCACCTCTGGAGATAGTGGGCTATGATAGGCAGTGGGCCATTGACGCCATGTCATACCATGGAAATGTTCATGTAAGGCTTGAAATATACAAAAGCGAGTGAGATACACAGGACTTTGCTGGATAAACCGAAGGAATGCACGACCGCGTGCTGTACGTGGCTGGAGATGATGTCGCTTGAAGGCAC
>JAJDBS010000175.1 GCA_029261235.1 Nitrospirales bacterium | reverse complement strand
GTATTCGCCAAGCGGTAAACCCCGCATCTCTATATTTTCTATTGCCCATTTAAATGATACCGAACGCATGTTTTTTGTGAGTCTCCTTCTGACGCAAATGGTGAGTTGGATGCGCACACAATCCGGCACGACCAGTCTTCGTGCCCTCCTCTATATGGATGAAGTGTTCGGATTTTTCCCACCGACCAAAAACCCTCCATCAAAAACCCCGATGCTGACCATGCTAAAACAAGCCCGTGCCTATGGCTTAGGCGTCGTGCTGGCCACGCAAAATCCCGTGGACTTGGATTACAAAGGGTTGGGTAATACAGGGACTTGGTTTATTGGTCGTTTACAAACTGAACGGGATATGGCTCGCGTGTTGGATGGATTAGAAGGAGCCGCTGCCAATAGTGATGGGAAATTTAATCGACAGAAGATGGAACAAATTATCTCTGGCCTTGGCAACCGCGTCTTTTTGATGAATAACGTGCATGACGATGGACCGGAAATTTTTGAGACGCGATGGGCATTGTCCTATTTACGAGGCCCGTTGACGCGCACACAAATTAAAACATTGATGGATCCGGTGAAAGACGGAGGCCTACAGGCTGCTCCGGGTGTCGCATCATCTCAAAAGGCTCGGGGAATATCTTCGGCCACTGACAGTCACCCACCAGTTCTTCCCCCAGAAATTCCGCAATACTTTGTGCCAATTCGTGGGTCACAGCCTGCAGATTCGACGCTGATCTATGAACCACAATTGTTGGCAGCCGCCAATGTCCACTTCCTGGATGGGCGACGAAAGATTGATGAGTCTCGAGACCTGACTATCCTTGTTCCCTTAACCAATGATGCCACACCAGTGGAATGGGACGAAGTACTCAACACAGATCTTCTCCCTGACGATTTAGAGAGCACACAAGAAGACGAAGGGATTTTTGGCGAATTGCCTGCGCCAGCGAACCAGGTCAAAAATTACAAGAAGTGGCAAAAGGACTTCGTGACTTGGGTCTACCGAAACCATACCCTTGATATCTGGAAGAGCCCTGCGTTCAAAATGACTTCTGATTCTGGAGAATCGGAACGAGGTTTCCGCCTTCGCGTTCAGCAACTGACTCGTGAAACGCGCGACGAAAAAACCGAAACCTTGCGGAAAAAATATGATAAAAAAGTCGTCCGCATTGAAGACCGCATCCGTCGTGCCGAGCAAGCTGTGGAGCGTGAGGAAGAGCAAGCCTCACAACAGAAATTCCAAACAATTATTTCCTTGGGCGCCACGGTGCTCTCCGCGTTTCTTGGGAGAAAGGCCGTGAGCCGATCCTCCATGGGCAAAGCCGCGAGCACCATCCGTGGCATCAGTCGTTCACGGAAAGAGAGTCAAGACATCGAACGGGCAGGAGAAAATGTCGAGGCCTTCAAGCAACAGCTCGCTGAGCTCGAAACTGACTTTACGCAAGAGGCCGAGGCCCTCGCCTCTCAACTACAGACCAAATCTGAATCCTTGGAAACCGTGACGATTCGACCCAAGAAATCCAATATCGCTGTTGAACTCCTTGGATTAGGATGGGTTCCACATTGGCAACAGGCAGATGGGGAACGCACACCTGCCTGGAAATAGTGGTCCAGATAGCAGATTGAATGAGAAGAATCTCATCGCGAACATCTCCATTTTCATAGCCATTTCTTACCTGAACCACTTTCCTTTCACGTCGCGTATCTCGTATCCTCATCTAAGCACCAATGAGAGCATGGTTCCAGTTGGTGCTATTCCACCCCCTCTCCATTCCCTCTATTTGGGATTGATGCCCTGATAGACGGTATTCATTCACGCTTCGAATCGGAGGAACCCCTATGGAACTCATTCAACAACTCGTCAGCTCACTCGGCGTCAACGAAGATCAAGCCAAGGGTGGCGCTGGACTCCTATTCAATTTAGCCAAGGACAAATTAGGCGCCGGAGATTTCCAACAGATCACAGATAAGATCCCAGGAGTGAGTGACCTCTTAGGCGCAGCACCCACGGAGTCCGCAGCGGCTTCTGCAGGCGGTGGTTTGATGGGAGCGCTAGGCGGCGCAGCAGCGGCGCTGGGCGCTGGTGGATTAGGAGATAAGTTGGGAGGATTAGGGGATTTAGCCAGTTTAGCGAGCGGTTTTTCTCAACTCGGTCTCAGCTCAGATATGATTGCGAAATTTGCCCCAGTCATCTTGTCGTTTGCACAAAGCCAGGGCGGCGACGGCATCAAAGGTCTATTAGAAAAGGTCCTGTCTCCATCTGCATAAGATTCTTCATTTTATGCACATGGAAATCTGAAAACAGACTTAGATACGTGCTCAACCAGGGGTCAAACGGTTTATTGATGGATAAAGGAAAGACTATGACTACACGTCAGCACCCGATTCAGTCTTCTCGATGGCGAATGGCTTCAATGACCGGGCTCCTGGTTTTTGGTCTGTTTGTGTCTCTCGGCTGCCAAAGCGCTTACTACGCGGGCATGGAGAAAATGGGCTACCACAAACGTGATTTGATGGTCAGCGATGTCGAGAAAGCCCGAGACGCGCAACAGGAAGCGAAGGAACAGTTCAAGTCTGCGTTGGATCGCTTTACCTCAGTCCTCAATGTCAAAGGGGGTAAGCTTCAGGAGAAATACGACACGCTCAATGCCGAATTCGAGAAGAGCGAGGCCAAGGCTCAAGCGGTCAGTGATCGCATTGCCTCCGTTGAAGATGTATCAGAAGCGCTCTTCGCCGAATGGGAAGTCGAACTCAAAGAATATACCAGTGCAAATTTACGAAAAAGCAGTCAAACCAAGCTGACAAAAACCCGTAGCCAATATGCCAAACTCATCAAAGCCATGAAACGGGCAGAACGTAAAATGCCTCCTGTCTTAGGCAAATTCAAAGACCAAGTCTTGTTCCTCAAACATAATCTTAATGCCCAAGCGATCACATCGTTAAAAGGCGAGTTGGGCACGGTGGAAAGCAATATCAACGCTCTCATCAAGGAAATGGAGAACTCGATCAATCAGGCTGATACGTTTATTTCATCTATGCATACAGGACAAAGCTAACTCCACCCTTTCATAATAGGAAGGCACATCACCATGGGCCTCATATCCTGGATTGTCTTCGGTCTTATTGCCGGTGTGATTGCCAAAATGATCCATCCAGGGAAAGATCCTGGTGGGTTTATTGTCACGATTCTTATCGGTATCGCGGGAGCGATGATCGGCGGATTTATCAGCACCTCGCTCGGGTTCGGGGACGTGAGTGGATTTGATCTCGGCAGTATGGGCATTGCCATTAGCGGAGCGTTTCTCTTGCTTTTTGGTTATCGAAAAATTCGTGGTGCGTAATTGATGCGCTCTAAGTCTGCTAGTTGTAAGAAAAAGAGAGCATCCGCTTCTGTTCACATCTCACTGAGTCTTCTTCCCTCTCTGCTTTTCGCTATGCTCAGTCGTTCATTTCTGATGATGGGAATGTTGAATAATGACGTTTCCCATGGGCAAATACGCCCTCAGCCGTCTTGGGCATGAGAAGCTTCGAGTCAGTTCAAAAAAGTCCGTCCAGCAAGGCCGCAGCCAAATTCAGGCGCGGAGCGTACCCATCGCACGTGAACACCGGCATTTGTCGAGAACGCTGCTGGCAGATTTTTTATGATCGAATCAGGCCTCGCCCATCAACAAAACAGGAATCTCCCTCCGCTGAAGAGAAATCTTCTGAAGCAGCTTCGCAGAGGCAGGTCGCCATTGTGCCGTGCTCACTTACTGAACGTACGCTCTGCAGTCACATAAGAGTCAATCTAGGAATCGATTTGCGGCCTTGCTCGATGACCTCGTTGAACATGTCCATAGAGGCCTGACATTACATCCCTCTTGGGCCAATACGGACCTTTTCCCAGAAATATTCAACAGGCCCTTTGCCACAAACACACTTAGATCGCCTCGAGGTACTACACCCTAAAAAAATTCCACAAACCCTGTGGATAAGATAAAAGGCAAGCCAATAATTCATCATTATCAACATGATCCAAAGATTTCTGTGGATAAAATAATTTTCACCGTATCTTGATACGGAGACATTTGTTCTCACGGATCATCTCAACAAATAAAAGTCAACAAAAAACATATTTCTACCTTTACGACTACGCCAAAAACATAACACCGCCATATCTGGTATGTTAAAAAAATAACCACACAATGCCCAATATATAGGCAATTAGCTAAACCGTCCTTCAATCCTTATGTTTTGAAGCTTATCATCACAACAATCACCACGTTATCCACAAAATTTGTGGAAGACACTTTTTCCATATGGCCTGCATTTTGCCACACTGAAAAAGACTGCATTTATGGAGAAAATCTCCTCAAAAAATATTGCGACAAACCATAGCGGCAGAAGTTCACCCCTAACGAGAACCCAGACGTCAGAACAGGAGATGGCACATTTTTTTCGATAATATGCCGTATGCGAATATCGGACACAAAAAAAAAGTAAACGCGGCTCTCCTTTTCTCAAAAAATTTCTCTAATTCTCCCAAAACGCCACACTCTATTATCTTGCTCTGTTTCCTTCGCGTTTCTACCTCCACGCTCCCTCCAACTCATCAAGCATACCCACCATAAAAAGCAGTGAAAATAAATTCTACATAGTGCATGTGGCGCCCACGCACACCACAATATGTAGGTTGCCATTTCATGCATTTCTTGGTACAAGTCTAAAATCTTTCCGTATTGTATCTTTTGCCCCATTAAAATATATGTATTCCTCGGAGGACGGCTTTATGTCCCAACAGGCAGACCGACTTTGGTCCAGACGAGTATTGCTTAAAACTGCATTGGCAGGAGTGATGCTTCTTGGCAGTCGACTTGCTGGTCCAGATTCAGCCACTGCACATACACGACCTGAAGGCAGACTGCGTTTGTATAATGTGAATACCAAAGAAAGACTAGTGGTGAAATATCGCAATCTGGCAGGGGAATACAACCAGGAAGCTTTGAATGCGCTCAACCATTTTTTACGTTGCCCGCACTCGAATCAAATCTGTGAGATGGATCTTCAATTATTAGAAAGCGTCAATCACATTGAAAAGCTGGTAGGAAAAGGGAAAGAAATTCGTGTGTACTCTGCGTACCGTTCACCGTCCTACAATAATTTATTGATTAATCAGGGGCACGGTGCCGCGCCTAAGAGTTTTCATACCACAGGGCAAGCTGTCGATTTTTCAATTCCCGGAGTGCGCCTCTCACAAGTACGACGAGCCGCCTTCAAACTCAAACGAGGTGGAGTCGGATACTATCGCCGCCAAGGCTTCATCCACCTCGATACGGGTCCCGTCCGCTATTGGTAAACACCATTCTCTAGACACTCTATTACAGCATTTTCCTACTCCTTTTCGTTCATAATCCGCCTCTGATCTTTATTGCCCATCCTTCAGGGAGTTAGTCTCACAATGAGAAAATTCCTTAGTCTTTAGGCATTTCTTACCTATCCCTCGCGAACCAGCTCTCACTTCAATACGCCCTTTCCTGATGAACACATTAGGATAATTCAGGATATTTCTCATACAAAAGCGCACCTCTGCCCAAAGAATAAAAAAGGCATTGTTGTTGCGTTTCCTGATATCCATCGTGAGAAAATACCTGTTGAAAGACTCCTTCCAAACACAATGAATATTGTCAATAAGATGAAGTCTGATTGGAATCGTCGAGCACAACACCATGCTCAATATTGGATTGCGACAGAGAACTTCCATGATGACCAAAAATTTTCTCAATCCGGGCAACAATCAGCACAGCTCCTTTTAACCACGATTGCGCCCTACTGAACTGCCCCCATTCTTTGGCCAGTTCGGCTGTTAGGTTTTCCGGATGATGGCTCCCTCAAAGACAGCCGCGGGCACTTGGTAGCCGAGCGCACTGTGTGGCCGTTCGTGATTATACAGGCGTCTCCAGTCTTCGATCA
>JAJDBS010000174.1 GCA_029261235.1 Nitrospirales bacterium | reverse complement strand
ATTCCATGCCAAGCCTTCGAGAGTCGACACACCGACCAATGGAATACCCAAGGCAAACCGGAACGCCGTCATCGTGGCCAAACCAACCCGCAAACCAGTAAATGTTCCAGGCCCAATAGAAATCGCGAGGCCTTGAAGATCTGATACGGTTAATGACGCACTAGCAAGAAGCTGATGAATGGTGGGAATAATCTGCGGGGTAAGAGAACGACTAGAGTCACATTCCAGAAAGCCTAGAAGTTTCTGGTTTTCAAAGATCGCCACGCTTGGGCGAGAGGTCGCTGATTCTAGTGCTAAAAAAATCATTGCACGTCTGTCTTTGTGAGTCTAGGCGAACGCTCATGCTTCCACATCGTGATCATAATCTAGGCTGCGTTGAGCACAAACTCTTGGAATGTCAGAGTAATTGATCCACCATTCGAACGATGATCGGTCGCTGTGACCACAAAGGGCAGCTGAATCGAGGCTAGATCTGAAACGACCGATTCAGTGACAGTCCGATAATCCTCGCACTGCACAGAGACCAACACTTCATCATCTGTCGCTCGTCGATATTCTATTTCGGTTAGCGCCAATGTTTGTGTGTCCACCCAGGCACGGACCAGAAGCTCTTGTTGCGTCGCCTGATCAGTTTCTAAACGATCAGCCATATCAAGGCGATAATGCGTCTCGCCTTTCAAGACTCGAATCTCTCCTTGCGACACACTCGAAATTTTTCCTAAGACGGCATCCAGTGCCCGAACACTCAACTGAACCGTCTGATCCCACTGCGTCTGCGTCGGGGGACCATTCACTTGCCCCGTAATGGTTTCATTCTCAGCCGGGAAATACAATGTATACGCATTGCCTTCGCGATGAAAATCCATCATCGGCACACCGAATCGCAAAAACCCTCGTAAATGCACGCGATCAGGGCTATCGTACGACATCATCCCATTAAACCGTTGAGAGAATGGAATACCAGCACCCGACACAGATGCCTGAAAAAGTCCACGTAACTGACGAATGGCCGTTTCTTTCAGACGCAATGACTCAAGCACTCGCTCGCTCTGATCATCGGGAACTGCAGTAAAGGACCCTTGGTGCATACCCACACAGCCTGTCATTAAGAGGCAAACGGCCGCACCGAGACTTTTCAGCCAGAGCATACTTCCGCTACGCCTTACAACGTCCAATGGCATGAAGTTACGCGACAGGAGCAGAGACAACATCCCAGATCTCTCCAATCTCTTGAATCCCCACAACCTCAATCCCGTCAATCGGCTTCCATTGTTCTAAGTTAGGAGCGGGCACCACGCAACGCGTAAACCCCAATTTCATCGCTTCTCGAATGCGAAGGTCGGCATGCTGCACGGGTCGAACTTCCCCACCTAACCCGACTTCGCCCATGACGGCAAGCCGTGCATCCAATGCTATTTCGCGAAAGCTTGATAACACAGCACACACAATTCCTACATCAACCGTCGGTTCATCGATCCGCAAACCACCGACGACATTGATATACACATCATGCCCGGAAAAATGTAGGCCTAATCGTTTTTCCATCACGGCCAATAAGAGGGTGACACGATTACCCTCCACACCCTTGGCCATGCGTTTCGGCATCGGATAGGTCGTCTCAGCCACTAGCGCCTGTAATTCCACGAGTAATGGACGCGAACCTTCCACGCTCGAAACCACGATCGACCCTGCACTGGTCCCGATGCGTCCGGTCAAAAACATCGCCGATGGATTATCGACTTCGATGAGCCCTTCATCCTTCATTTCAAACACACCGATCTCATTTGTCGGGCCAAATCGATTCTTCACGGCACGAAGAATGCGATAGCTTTGTCCTTTATCCCCTTCGAAATACAACACCGTATCGACAATGTGTTCCAATAAACGTGGACCCGCAATCACGCCTTCTTTGGTGACGTGCCCAATAATAAACACGGGCACATTCGTCCGCTTGGCATACCACATGAGTTGGCAGCCAATTTCTTGAACCTGACTTACACTACCTGGCGCAGACGTGAGTTCATTGGAAAACACGGTTTGAATAGAATCCACAACGATCACTCTCGGATTCACCGTTTCAGCTACGCGAAAAATTTCATCAAGTGCCGTGGCGGCTACGACATACAAATTAGGCGAGTGAATGCCCAGACGATCGGCACGCATTTTAATTTGCTGTGGAGATTCTTCCCCCGAAACATATAAGCCAACCTCTCCTGTTTTCTCCAGCGAATTCAGCGTCTGCAACAATAATGTCGTCTTCCCAATACCAGGGTCTCCACCAATGAGCACCACTGATCCAGGGACCACACCGCCACCTAAGACACGGTTTAATTCTTCGATTCCAGACTGCAAACGAAATTCCGCTGTTTGCGTAATAGCGCCAATAGGTACCGCTTCTGGGATGCCACCGGAAACGGTCCGTTGCTTCATCACGGACTCATCTCGCTGAACTTCCTCTCGTAACGAGTTCCATTCAGCACATTCCGGACATCGACCACTCCAACGCAGTCCCTGATATCCACATTCTTGACAGACAAACCGTGTTTTCAGCCGTGCTGCTTTGATAGACGACTTCTGACTCTTCACGTTCATCCCTAATTACAGGTGTCGCCGAACACGAGACCAATCATTCAGCACAATGGCTCTCCGTGGAAACTGTTCATCATGATCAGGAAGCGGCAATATAATTGTTTTTAAACGGTTTTTGACTAAGACGTTGGCGAAATCAGACGTTCGACCTATACCCCCGCTCACATTTTCCCAGCCTGCAACTTTGAGACTCACTAACAGATCAGGTAACGACGTGGAACTTTGAGGAAGAATTTTGATCATCCCTGGTGGAAACTCCTGATCTCTCAGCCATCTTTGGATCGCTTCTAGACGACCGGTGCCCGTTCGATCCAGGTACACGAGATTATAATAGAACTGTGACAATTTACTTAACTCTGCCGGTGCCGCCTCAGAGGGCTGTCCAAGAATCAAACCAGGATCCGGGAAACCTTCAGGCAGAGGAACATTGACTTCAAGTGTCCCTTCGACGAGCACGGCCAAATCAATGAGTAAAATGGGACGCCGGCGCTCCCACGAGAGCACGATACCGCGCCCCTGCACCACATCAGCTTTAGCTGTAGTTGCCCATTTTGCACTCAAAGATAAATTCCCTCGCATTTTCGGAGCAAACTCGAGCCGTGCCCAGCCTTCAGTATCTGTTGTTACCGTCCCTAGCACATGGCCTTGAAGCGAAAATTCAACCGGCTCCTTTGCCAAACCCTGTTCACCTTCTGGTAGATGTTTGGTCAGTCGTGCTTGTAATTGCACAGGCTTACTCGGAAAGGTCAGAGCATCGGTCACATAGAGTTCAACCGCGCCCTCTTCTGAACCGCCCACCGGCAACACAGCCGTCCATAGCCCAACAACACTAAAGACAAACATCCATACCATGGTCTGTTTTATGCGCATCACAACTCAATATCCTTCAGTTGAAATTAAAAGAGCCCTCGCCCGCGCTTTCCAAAAGAAAAGGCATCGACACCTGAAAAAATCGCCAGTTGAATATAAAACAGCCACCCCATTGGCCAGAAAAATTTGGCGATCACAAGCAGCGCAATCCCACACACCAAAAATACTTGTGCGCGTTTCGCACCTAAATACAAATGCCCCATACCTGGCAAAATAGAGAGACACGCGGCCCCAATTGCGTCGATTGTTTTTTGATCTTTAATCATAACAAAACCAGCTATCACTGACTCCATATCACAGGATGCTACGCGTGCAAACCATACCATGCCCCCTGACCGAGAGCTAGAGATGTCAGAGGTCAACTCGAAAAAATGTCCACTATCTATAAGATGATGAGGGAAACGAATAACCGAGGGGTGAGGAGAGAGGAGAGAGGAGAGAGGATTACTCGAGCTTTCGCTTTCGCAATTCTTCTTCGTAGGTTTTCCGGTAAAGCACCTCCCATTCTTGGGAACCTTCGGGAGCCTGACGAGAATAGGATTCCAAACGTTTCCGAACCTTTTGCTCCAGCTCGGCCTCGACTTTCATATGTTCGGCAATGACTTTTTTAACTTCACGCCGGGCGTTCGCTTCATCTCCGACCACACTGGCTTCTGCCATGCTTTTGAAACTTCCCACTATCACATGGGACAAATGCATTTGCTTTTCGTCACTGAGAAGAAGGGCCATATCTAATTTCTCAGAGGAAAGAAGTGAGAAGTGAGGAGTGAGAAGCAGAAGACAATATTTTTCTCTTTTTCCATCTGTTCGGTTCTCCTGGTTGCAACACTACTACTATAAAATAATATCACGTTCTTTAATGAGTTTTTTCTTCACCATTGAAAACATCTTTTGATAATCGGCCCGTCCCTCGGAAAATTCTTGTTCAAACTGTTTCAACATTTCCCGAACATCCGCATTAAGCCGATCTTCCACTTCTAATTCTTTTGTAATGGCCGTTTCCAATTGCTGGATCACTGGTTCAGACTTCCCTTGAATCTTCAATAGGCCCTGAGCAACCAAACGTTCCACCACGGTGGCAGCCATTTGATGAATACGTTTAGTATTGAGTCGCATCACGCCCCTTCTGAAAGTAATTCAACCTGCATGGTTGTGGCACCTGCCGCCTGTTGCAACACCTTTGCATCGCCTTCTATTCGGCCTATTACGTTCACTCGATCAGCCGGAACAGGATCCTCACCCAAGCTCATGGGTGTTCGTCCAAAAAACACCGCCAACATTTCCCCATTGCCCCAAAAAGCCACATCTCCTACTTTCACCTGATTTTTGGCAGTTTCTCGATAGTCTTTGACACCCGGAACCTTACAATAGAATTCTTCGCCCCATTGATTCACCGACGCTGAGATGGGAAGGGCATCAACAATGGCTTGAGCCGTTCGGTTCGGCTTCAACTCGGCAAGCAACTGAATCCCGCCAATCGTTATTTTTATTTTATGTACTTGAAATTCCATGGTTCCTCTTTTCCATTAAACTGGTAAAACAGAATACGATAACTGTCGAATGTAGCTTGTCCTCCTGATGAAATCAAGGCTAGAATAGACAGCTTGCGTTCGTGTCACTTTATGTTGTTGTCCACCTTCATTTTTCTACAAGGGATCGGCGAAGCCACAGAACGACTTCTCTGGGAGAGTGGCATAACCAGTTGGGATCTCTTCCTCCAACAATCGACGATTCCTCACATTTCTGCCGCACGAAAATCGCTCTATGATACAATACTACAGGAAGCCACAACCCAATGGGGCCATCGCAATGCCCGTTATTTTGCTGAAACGTTAAAAACACGAGACCATTGGCGACTCTTTCCTCATTTTCGGGGCAATACCGCATTTCTAGATATTGAAACCACTGGCCTTCCCGCCCCCGATGGTGAAATCACGGTCGTGGGTATCTATGGTCGAGGACAGATGACCGCGCTGATTCAGGGAGAGAATCTTTCGGAACATCGCTTACAAGAGGAACTGGCTTCATACGATTTATTGGTCACATTCTTTGGCTCAGGATTCGATATCCCCTTTCTCAAAACCACCTATCCTCGTTTGATCGTCGACCAACCACATCTGGACCTGTGCTTTGCAGCGCGACGTCTTGGGTTTAAAGGTGGCTTAAAAGCGATTGAACATGAGATTGGTTGTGATCGGACGGCAGCCATCGACGGCCTCACCGGATGGGACGCGGTTCGCCTGTGGGCCGAATGGCAAAACGGGAATAGGGCCTCTCGACAATTATTACTTGATTATAACGAAGCTGATTGTAAAAATTTGGAACCCTTAGCCGATCTGATCTGTGACCGAATGGCCTGGAATTATGGCCCACCAGAATCGATCGCCGTCGCATCATGACCCTATCCTCATCACCATCATGGAGAGGTGCGGGACTCACCGATATCGGTCGAGTCCGAAAAATGAATCAAGATGCCTTTTCCGTCACGAATGAACACCAGCTCTGGGTCTTAGCCGATGGTATGGGTGGGCATGCGGGTGGCGAGGTAGCCGCCAAAATTGCTGTCGACACAATTCCTGAATATATCGCAAACCATGTAAAATCTAATCCGTCGGACCCTCTTCCAGCTCCTGCCTTAGAAAAACTGTTGGTCGAGGCCATGGAATGGGCTAATACACTCATTCGTAAACAAGCCAGCCAAAATCTTGAGATCAAAGGGATGGGCACGACGGTCGTGGCCGTTGCCATGACGCGCGACGCCGATCAATACCAAGCCGTGATTGCCCATGCCGGCGATAGTCGAGCGTATGTGTTGAGAGATCAAACCCTGTCGCTTTGGACCAAAGATCATTCCCTGATGGAAGAACAATTAGATCGCAAGCTCATTACTCCGGACCAGGCGAAGACGCACCCACTTCGACATGTCGTCACCAGAGGCCTTGGCATCGAACCGCAAGCACTTCCCACCGTAAAAACCTATTCGCTCGAACCATCAGACCTTCTGCTACTCTGTTCAGATGGGCTGACGAAAATGCTCAGCGATGCAGAAATTGAAACGCTCATGAAACGAGAGGCCTCAAACCTCGAACAGATGACACACACATTCGTGAAAACGGCTAATCGCTTGGGGGGTGAGGACAATACAACTGTCGTGGTGATCGGTGCCGCATCTGACACAACCCTCAGAGATTCACCACCTACTTCCGGTTAGGCCTACGAAATAGAGCTGACCAACCAAAATACCCTACCGCATCTTTCATATTCGAAAACCACCGATGGGTAAAACTCATCGCAGGATCCGTCACATATTGCAACGTCAAGACAATCCGTTCTTCACCCTCAGCAAGTGGGCTCACCGCATGGTGTAATTTATCACCATTGAAATAAATGAAGGTGCCAGGCTCAGTGGCTAAGGAAAGCTCTTGGACTTCTCGATCTGCGTCCTTCGTATGAAGCCGACACAGTAACTGGCTGCTCGACAGATCGCGCAAACCAATTAACACCGTATAGCGTGCACCTTTATAGTACGAAGTATCGTAATGATACCCAATATGATCACCAGGTTCGGTGTAAAAATAGAGCGCGCAGGCATGGGGATCTTCATCTGGACACAGGAGTAACGGCACTCCCGCAAGTTGACTGAGCACGTCGATCAACCCTTGATGCTGGTACAACTCCAACATTGCAGGTGCCGACTCCTGTAACAGGTAATAGCTGACACTCCCGCCTTTTTTATGTTTGGGAATAAAGTTGCGATTGATCTTGGGACGAACATCCTCAACTTCCCGCATGAACTGCTCAATGAGAGACGGTGGCAACAAATGTTCCAACGCCAAGAATTCCCCTTGCTCCCAATATTGGCGTGACCATTCTTCGATGTTGCCCTTAGACATCGTATCCGTGACCTGCTGGCCAATCGTATTCTTGATAGATTGAGACATTCAAGATTCCTTTAAGATTCATCGGCTCTTCTGAAACAACGCCCGTCTAGCTTAAGCACTCTACCATTTCAAGTAAAAAATCGCATGGTCTTTTGAGCGACTCCCATCACTTGACCATTGTCTACTCGAGCTTTATTGTCGCCTTGTAACCACCAGCACATTCATCACCTGTTATTCATCAAGGCAGCGTATACCCCATGAGTCTCCTTCCCTATCGTGAACTAATCCTAGGCAAAGATTATTGGATACAAGATAACGTGCTACCCAACGCATTGGAAATCGCCCAACGGTGCATCGAGCAAAGCTCTTGGATCCTAGGCTCCCCCTGGCGACCAGAACCTTGGCCCGGTATGCGTGCACCAGGCGCATTAACGAAAGATGAAGTCCAAGTCGTCGATGACTGTGTAAAACACAATCTAAATATTCCTAACCTCACCCCACAATCCGATTCGGAAGCCGGTCTATCTGGACATAATCATATTCAGATTTGTGGCGGATCAGAAGGCGTGGCGCGACCCCATGTGGATTCGGCCAAGATTTGCGATTACGCTGCAGTCTTATATCTCCACCCAAGTCCCCCTACCACACATGCTGGTACTTCGTTTTACCGGCTGCATCTACCGGGAGAAACTCCGGATGGCAACTATTGTCCAAAGGAATTTGAAAGTCTCAGTGATGTGCCTGGCTTATCTCGCGACATGGACCCCACCATGTTTGATGAAATCCTCGAAGCTCCCTATGTCTTCAATCGTCTCGTGGCCTATAAATCCGATTTGATCCATTCAGCTACAAGTTATTTTGGGTGGGATCACACACTAGCCTCAAAACGCATGGCTGTCGTCTTCTTCTGGAAAGCCAAAGAGTCATAACAACTCTCATCTTTATTATGCTTTTAACTATGTGATGAAAGCAGGATGAGATGTGAAACTCTGGCTCGATTCCAATGAAGGAAGGGGTTAAGGACTTTTTTATGATTGCCTTTAATCTATCTTCCATTCAAGAACAAACACTTCACATGAGGAATCAAGAATTTCCCGCAATTAACAAAACTATTCTCGAATGGCGTACACATAAAGGCGGGCTTCCTTGTCACTCACCACATAAAGTGTGGCACCATCCTCTGAAATTGTCACTCCTTCGGCCTTTACAATCTCCCGATAAGCTCCAATACCCTTCTTGTTTTTTCGGTACCCCAGAGGAATCCGTTGTTCCACCATGTGCGTATGGTAGTTGTAGAGAAAAAGGTGTTGCCCTTTGTCACTGACCAACCACAATTTATCCCGATGAGAGTCGTAACACAGGCCTGACAGATCAAGCCGTTCTTGAGGCAGTCCAGAAATAGTAAACTCCTGTTCTGCTACAAGGATCCAATGGTTAAGAATGCCCTGCAAATCATTTCGGATTTCGAGCAACATCGAAGGACGACCTTCTTTCACCACAAAAAATGTCTCCGACTTAGAATTCCACGTAATACCTTCCAGCCCTTTATTCTTCTCAGAATCGACAAAATGCTGCGCGAGCTCTTCAAACCCGGCCATGTGAGCCAAACGAACTCGCTCGACCTCTTCAAACGTATCCTGGCTCACTCTGACGAGGGTATTCGTTTCTTCCTTAACCACCAAAGCCTGGCCTGAGGAATTCATGGTGATGCCCTCTAGTCCTTTAATTGGCAGGGAATGCTGATGAGCAAGAGAAAAAGTCGGATTCTTTTCCTGATGATTATCCTCAACAAACGTATAGAGCATTTTTGAATCATCGCTCACAATCCACAGTTGAAAGCGACCATTGACGGAAGGTCCCCTGGTCACGCCCGAAGGCTCCTTCGGACCCTGACCATGATCTCTCAGATCCACTCGTCCCAAATAGGTTAACGAAAGAGGATTTTCGGGATGTGACCATACGACATCACCACCACACACAATGCCCAATACATACAGCATTCCAAAGAAGAATAGTCTCGTCATCGCCTCTCTCGCTTCTGCTTGTGTAAAATCAAATAAGAAAAGGTCTAGGGACTCTGCGAGTCTACTGGAAAAGAGTCTTCTGGTAAGAGACCTTCTTGGAGATATGAGCCTTTGACCCAGCCCGCATATTCGTGAAACCACACACGACACCAGTGTCCGGAAACAGCAACATCACGTTCGTATTCAGAAAAATGCTCCCAGTCCGTGATCGTAGAAGCAGGACTACTCAAGATACGAAAATCCGGAAGGAATCTGTGCGACGACAGAAAACTTCACTGACGGCCCTTTTCTCAAATTGAGATGATCATCATGGAATACACCCTGCACCGCCCAGTAATCGGGACCCTCTTCCTCACTCAAAGCGAGATAAGGCCAGCTCCCTAAAAGAGCGAAGCCCCCCATAGCCATGACTACGACTGCCGAACCTAGAAGGCATTGGGATGAACAAACACCAATTGAGAAAGATGAGAAAGCGCTCGCTTCCCTGGGACAAGCCGTGCTCTTAAAGTCCTGATGCACATAGACCGCACAATCGACTGGACGCATGGAGGCAAGATTGTATATCGCAGAAAACGTTCCTTAATCAGGATGGCTGGGAGCATATCTCATTCACCCTAAGAATCCGGAAAGTAAATACATGCGCTTAGCCACCTCAATACCGACCACATCATCTTCGTGGAAATTTCCGGCTAAGGCAATTCCAATTCCTACTGTGTTGTGCCCTTTTGTATGGGCACCAGAACGATCTTCTCCTCGACCTTCACAAAGCACCAGCACTTTTTTTTTGCCAGCAAATACACAAGAAAACTGTAGGGCACGTCATTGCCGAGGTCGGGACGAATCGTCTGTAACCGCCGCATGTTGCTATACACCTCAGGCAAGGTTTCCCACAATATGGGCGACAAATCATTGTTATCAGACACCACCGTATGGTGAATGATCACGTGCGTTCGTTTACTCCGAGGCACACGATGGCCCATCCGTGAAAAGGTGCTCTTCGCGCCCCGCCCTGCTCGATCGACAAACGTTAAACCGGGAAGAATCTCAAATTTCGCTATCCGATAAAACCTCCACTTCACGATCGAAGCACAAAGCGCCTAACACCAGCTTCGTGCATGACAACAATATGGTTCGAGCCTATTTCATTCGCCACGACCTTCACTCCTATCTGAGACAAATAGAAGCCAAGCGCTAGAAACCAAACAAAACAACTTCTATCTTCGACTGGACTCTCGCCCACGTCACACACAATTGGATCGCAATCCCCGGAACACCACCGAGATTGAATTAAATGTAATTCAGATGACACGACAATCGATAAAGACGAGAGTTAAATACTACCAACAACAAATATTTGATTGAAGCTCTCCATGATCATTATTGATTATTTAAACTTCTTTAACAGATGAGCCGATCACATTTTTATACTTTTTCATACATTTTATAAATAGCGCTCATTGGAAAATAATAATCTTGTGGTTCAAGATCTAGTACACTTTCTTCAACGCGGAATATCTCATGGTCGCTTGCTTCAAAGCCTTCCTGCCAAACGTGTGTGGCTCATTGCACTGAGCCTGCTCATACTTGATGGGTGTGGGACACCGCAAAAATACCGAGAGGATCATCAAATCACAAACTTGCATGTTGTATTTGTGGATAATGACACGCTTCATGATGAATGGACGGCACGTACGGGACAGTCAGGAGTCGAATTTATGGCCTCCCGTGGGCAATCCAAATTTCCCCAAGTGAAAACCCTAAAAGGGTTTTTTGACTTTGCGACAAATACCCTGTTTTGCCCAAAGTGGAACTTTGAAGTCTGTGGGCACGAACTCCATCATGCCGCGCTCGGGCATTTTCACCAACCGCACTAAGAAACGACCACGCGGACCAAAACTGTTCGGATTTAGGAACTGCCCGCTTTTCTACGAAAACGTTCCTCTCTATTTTTACTTAGTTAAGACTTACGAGAAGGCCGAATGATCGCTATTGGAAAATCTTGAATCGTGTGTGGTTTGGTGGTGGTCGGTGTTTGCTGCCCATTGGTGAGAGCCTTGACGCGATCAGATAAATAGAGATCGAGACTATTGACGGTAATGGCGCCAGCCTGTCGATAATCGGCACCGCCTTGGATACCTTCGATTAACGCTTTTGTAAAAGCGCCATTCCCCCACCTTGGATCCTCCAAGGCAAATTGCCTCCCGGTGGATGATGCAAACACCACCGCGCCGTTTTCCGCACTCGTTAACTCATTCACAAAGGCATTAATATCCGCCGCGCCTCGACGCATCCCCATCACATCACCAGCATGGCATGAATCGACAAAAAGCAACGTTTTTCCAGACAAGGTGGCGACAGTATTTTTGATATCGGAGTATGGAAGACCTGTTCGACGCAAGCGAGTCGTGTCAGCATTCACCGGGAGAAAATAATAAATACCTCCGCTGTCGTTCACGCCGTGGCCTGCCAGAAAAATCATGGCCACATCTGATGAACTTGTCGCGGCATCCAGGTCGGCCAGTCCGTCTAAAATATTTTCCTTTGTTGCCTCCTGGTCGGTCAGTGTGGTGACATTCACTTCTTCGTACAATCCCCCAGCTTGAACGTTCAAGACATCAGTAAAGTCTTGCGCATCCTTCGCAGCAAAGGACAAAGTTAATGTGGGGTCGGCATAGGCACTAATCCCAACCGCGAGCACATTCAATTTTGCCTTGCGCACAGGCTGAGATTTACTCCCTTTCCACTGAAGCCGAACTGTTGCCGGCTCACTGGTAGCCCACCGGTTTTTGGCAATAAGGGAGACTGAGACATCTCGTGGTGGAACGGTGAGGGTATATTCCTGTATCCCCGCATCTAATTGTTTACCTTTCACGACTTGAATGCCGCGGGTCTGAGGCACTCTCCGACCATCAATCAGTGCCATCACATTTGTGACGGGTTCCCCTGAAGGATTCCTGACCGTGTAAGAAATCGAGACATTCGTGGAGGTCAACAATTCATGATTCGACGGAGAAAGAATCGTCATGACGGGAGGGAGGCGACTCAAAATCTCTTGAGCGGGCTGAATTGCTGCTATCGTCGGAGGAGAAATAGCGTCTAAGGTTGAAGAAGACACCTTCGCCTCCGTCAGGAGGGCAATTGGAAAATCCCGAATTGTTTGCGGTTTGATGGTTGTAGGTTTTTGGTAACCCTGCGTCAACGCTTTCACTCGATTCGAAACATAGAGACCCAAGCGATTCACGGTCATCATTTCAGCATCGAGTTCGTCCGATTGACCAGTCAGTGCCTCCGCAAGTGCAGTGGTAAAAGAAGAATGTACCCACGTTGGATTAGAAATAGACCGCTGTGTTCCGCTTGAGGCAAGAAAGGCCACGACAGGATTTGAGGCATTCCCCAATTCTTGCGATACACTATTGATCCCTTGAATACATCCTATTGATCCAATAGGCGTGTTGGCTTGGCAGGAATCCAGAAACAAGAGGCTCGTCCCTGCCATTGATATGACGGCATTCGTCACATCTGAAAGGGATAATCCTGTTTGGCGAAGACGGTCGCGTTGGCTTTGCGGCGTGAAAAAATAGGGGAACCCTCCGCGATCCGTAATCGAATGCCCAGTAAAATAAATCATCGCCACATCTTTTTGTGTCGTTTGTCCATGCAACCAATCAAGGCCATCTAAAATATTTTCCTTGGTTGCCGACGAATCCACAAAGGTTTTGACCTGGACCTGATCATAGAGTCGATCTGCCTGTTGTTGAACGCTAGATGCGAACAATTCAGCATCGGCTGCCGCCGTCGGAATGTGTAACGCAGCATCTGGATAGTCACCGATACCAATAGCTAAGACATATAAATTTGGTTTGGCAAGTTGTTCATCCCACTCGACCTCAATTTTGGCAGCCTGACCAGTCGCCCATCGGTGCTTGGCTACCAAAGAAATCGTACAGCTACGGGAGGGAATGGGAATCTCAATTTTCTGACGAGTCTGGCCAGGCACGATATTACCGACAACTTGAATGCCACGTGTACCGGTCAGAGGCTCCCCATCAATCATAACCACAAGGTCCGTCATAGGGGATTCGGGATGAGTAATGACCGTATAGTGCAGTGTCACGAAAGGCTGAGAGGTGACAATGGTAGTGGAAGGCGAAAGAATCACCACTTCCGGCGGGAAATTTTTGAACAACCTGGATGTGGCTTCCCCACCCGTAGTGCTAGATTTCCCCCCTGCCTCAGCAACCGCTTCTTCTAACGCTTCTTGACGAGTCGTCACTTCTTGCAAGATGGAGTTGGGCAGACGCTCTTCAAGAACAACTTTCGAACCTTGTGCCCCATTTGCCAAACGGATGGCTGCTTGCTCATCCCAGGTGGCTAAGACGCTTCCAATGATATCCGGTCGATAGGAAATCGAGCGAAAACGCCCGACGGGAAAGAAATCTGACGCATAATCCCTTCCATAGTTTTTATGCCATCCAATCAATTCTTCCGATCCAGGAGCCGCATCGTAGAATCCTGATGGCGTCCAGACAATCCATCGCTCATGATCACTGTGGGGATAGAGCGCGAATAACTCCTTGCCATCTTTCAGTCGATACCATCGAATCGTGCCATCGCCCAAACTCGCCACCGCTACTTGGCCATCTTGGGAAATATTGACGCCCCAGGCGTTATCCGAAATAGCTGTCTGCCAGATCTGTTGCCCGGCAGCATCATAGAGACGGAGATGCCACGGCGTCCCAAACAGCACGACGTCTTCATCGGGAGAAATGGCCACACTCCTCGCCACCTCATA
Organism: Nitrospirales bacterium; assembly: GCA_029261235.1. Lineage (GTDB taxonomy): Bacteria > Nitrospirota > Nitrospiria > Nitrospirales > UBA8639 > Nitrospira_E. Next base: position 13,420 of record JAJDBS010000174.1, on the reverse strand, counting down.
CTGATCCCAAACAAGCGGCTTCTCATTGATTGTAGGCTCCAAGCTATTCAGCCACGGCCCAAGACGTATTTTCTCAGATTTCTGTCGTGGGGAAACCAAAGACGTCGTGCTTGGAGGAGGGACAGATAATACACGTGTATCAATGGAAAATTGCGCAGGGTCTTTTCCAAATTGCGCATAGGCAAATTGCACGACAGAGCCATCTGGCGACAACAAAAGACCTTCATGGTTATCACGGAAGTCGGCCAGAGCGGCTTGATTAACGAACATCGGAAGATTCTGATCGTCAATCCATCCAAAAGAAGCCCCGGCGGCACCGAAAGCGACGCCACCATTTTTTAACGTCGCAAGACTAAGTATCGTATTGTTGACTGTCAGGAAATCTTGTGAAGGACCTCGTCCCTCTTCTGACCATTTCCGTATAGGATGAGTACCCTCTAAGCGAACGCTTCCCGCTCCAAAAAGAGATTGGCCATTATCCGACCACGCAACACTATTGAATGTCCCCTCTGAAATGTCAGCGGTTGATGGAGAATACAGCAAAGAAAGATCCTTTCCCGAGACGACACTCACCTGATGAGAATCCGCAAACCCAACAGCAATTTTTCCACCGTCGGGGCTAAAGCTCACTTGAACGGGACGAATCCCCCCAGCAACTTTCTTTTGCGCAAGAAGTTGAAACTCCTGATCATACAAGCGAAGAACGCCTTCAAAAGAACTCGTCACCAACCTCCCGCTCTTATCAAAATCTGCACCATAACTTTCAGCCCCGTATTTGGCATGTTCCGCAATGAGCTCGTAATCCTTGGCTCGATACAGTCGAACACCATTCTTGCCGTACGATCCATGAAGTGTCGCGGCTAACACGCGCCCATCCTTGGAATACGTCAAGCTGGCCACCGATGATCTCAATCCAGAGATGCGATGGACCAATTCGCCACTCACTCGATTGAACAAATAGATGGAAAACACACCATCCCACGATTGTCCCGTCCACCCAGCACAGGCGATAGTCGCGCCATCGGGTGAAATCGCAACGGCAAATATCTTTCCTTCTCGATCTGGGCCGATGGGAGGCCGCAAGATTTTCAGTAGTTGACCAGAGGGAAGGTCCCACACCCTCACAGTCTTATCGTTCGAAGCCGTCACCAAATATTGATTCTGCTCATCGACATCGATCTGAGAAATTCTCTGGGTATGCATGGCCGTTTCAAGCCGAAGGATCGGAGCTTGTGGCAAAGGGGCAAGCGACGGAGTTGGCTTAGGGACCGAGGCAACCGTAGGTTCAGACGATCGAGAAGTACAAGATAGGCTCAACAGCCCCATCATCAATACAGAGAAAAGAGCCTTTGGGAATTTCTTCAGCATGGCTTCTTCACTTGGGCTTCAATTGACGAGTTTTCCAATGACACTCTGCATCAATCGTGATGCACCAAGACAATGAGATAGCCTCAACACACCAACGATGACGGCCTTCACTGTGTGAATACCCTGGCCTCAAGAGCTAGGCCCATTCTTTGTGATGATATTCCAACGCTTCGACTAAATAATTTTCACACACAACATTTGTTGCAACGATTTCTTCCAACCAACCGACTTACCTGTCAACCAGCGATCAGAACCATCATTTTGTGAGACTCAGCACTGGACGGCCAGGAGCGAAAGGAGCAGTACATGTGGAATACATTCACTCATTCTCGAATTGGACTTATCATTGGACTCACCATGATCATGGGCATGGCCGCACCAACATGGGCTCTCCCTCTGACGTTTAGCTACGAAGGCAACGTCACCAACATTAAAGGAAAAGCCAAGCACCGCTCCACCTTTGAGCCCGTGAAGGGGGAACTCTTCCGACTGACATATACCTTTGAATCAACGACCTCTGACATTTTGCCAGCCTCTCCGACGGCAGGGCTCTATTCTGGTGCCATCATTGACTACTCTGTCACTCTTGAATCAGACATCTATTCTGGAACTACAGGAACCATCGTAATCGACAATCAAGGATTTGCATTCGGAACGTACACAGTTTTCGACACATTCAGTATTTCTGGACTATTCCTACACGGATTCCAACCGACATCCTTCTTTGTTCTATTTGACGATTTCTCGCACAAGACCTTTCTAGATGACAGCTTACCTCTGACGCAGCCAGACCCTAGGGATTTCGATCTGTCATTTCTTCAACTTGAATTTCGAGAACCGAGAACGCAAGACCTCATCACAATCATCGCCCGTAACAATATTCAAATTGATACCTTCGGGAGCGGAGGTAATGCCGTCCCCGAACCCTCGACACTTCTCCTCCTCGGTTCCGGCATTGTCGCACTAGGCCTCTGGCGCTATAACCAACGATCATTGAGTCTGTGAGCTTTCATTTTTGGCTTTGTTCCGGGAACACCATAGCTCTCTCTATCTTCATCTCATCATCCGATGTTCATCATTTCAGGCGAACCGAGCACCAAGGCATTGAGCGAGATAATGGCACGTCAGAGATTTGTATAGTGCGCGAAAGAAAAAAGTTGCATCGTATTGGTGACGAGACCGTTTCTTCCAGGTGCCCCTAGACCTTATGGAAATTATTGTCAACCAACAGCGGTGGCTCCGTTCAAGCGCTCAATACGCCCACGTCAAAATCAGCGTTCCCAAATTTTTGGAATAGTCGTATACCCGGATTTTCGACTTGTTAAAAATTCCTTGGTATTGCACTGTTAACGTCAGATTATAGGGAAACGGTTTCGTCAGCTGTACGAGATGCGTGTGCTGGGTATCCTTACGCTTATCCAGGTTTCCATTTTTGTCTGTGAAAAGTGCGAATGTTTGCTTCTTCTCATAACCTCGCCAGTGAATATCATAATCATATCGGAGCGTCAGACCTCCCCATGGGATGAGCCACTGGCCACCCGTCAACAAGCGATTGCCACTGTAAGAAAATTCCTTTGCTTTGGTGCTTTCATTATCATATTGGTAGCCAAGTCGAAATAAGACTTGGTCATCAGCAAATCTGAATACATGAAGCAACCCAATCATATTGTTGTACCCATCACGCAAGTTCTGCTTGACTCCGCCCTGTTGCTCACTAAAAAATGTCTGATTCCGATACCGGTAAAGCACCGACGTCAGATTTCCAACCGAACCGAGTGTTGGAACAGTAAAAGATGGAGGAATCACCGTGGCACTTAACGTTGGTGTATGACGAGCCAAAAACCCGTTCATATCCAAAAAGAGATAGTCATACGTATATTGGAGATCAACCTGATACGGTAACTTGAAAGCCACATCTCGATAAAAACCAGACAGCCCCAACAAATGGTCTTGAATATTCAATTCACTCAACCCATTGCCATTGACGGTTTGAAAAAATGAATAGTTCCCGGAAACCTCATAAGGACCCTCGCGCCAGAACGAATAGTCGGCTCGGAGTGCGGCCAAGAAACCTGGGGCCTTCGTATCTCGCCGTCGCAATATTCGCAGGGCATTATTCGCAGCGACGGACTTGGTGCTCCCAGGATCAGGGTTAATCGCGACATTATCGTCGTAAAATCCACCAAGACTCACCTGTAATTGCCATGGTTTTTTTTCATCGGCTTTCTTTTTAGCCGCCAACCGTTCCCGAATACGAATCGCTGCAGAGGTGATTGGGGCAACTGAACGCTCGAGCTGCACTTCTTCAAGCTCTTCAATGGCCTGGTCTGATAATCCTAAGACACCCAACGTCAACCCGCGGTAAAAAAGCGTAAGCTGTTGTGTATCAAAGTCTTGAGTCTGATTGGCATCAAATGCCGCCAAGGCTCCTTCATAATCTTTTTTCCGGTACAGAAGGTACCCTACATAAAATCCTAGACTATCGAGCGTTGGTTGTTTCTCATACACCTCGAATAGTGGCGGGGCTGCTTTTTCGTTGTCAGGCAGCGCAAAATAGGCCAACCCAAGTTGATAACGGAGAAAGAGATTTGACGGTCGAATGGACAACCCCTTCCCCAGATACGGCACAGCCTGAGCGGGTTGCTTCTGCGCCAAGTGCACAAGCCCTAAATAATACAACACTCGCGAATTATCGGGATCTTGGTCGATAGCCTCCAAAAGAAGGGTCTTCGCTTGTTCGTATTCTTCATTTTCATAAGCTAACGTGGCTCGGGCGAGAAGGATTTCTGCTTCAGGTTGCCCTGCGCTGGCCAGTGATGACCAGAAGGGAACAAGGAGAAAGGCACACATCAGAATGAGTGCGCAGAACCATCGAACATCGATATGCATTTTGCACTTCCCCATAGAGCGACTGCCCCTTTCTGAACAACAAATAATCAAGAACAATGAATGGGATTTTTCAACTAATGTTCAAAATAATATAGGAATTGCCAAATAAATCCAAAGCTTTTTTTTGTGTATCTGGAAAAGTCAGTCATTTAGGCCGCAGGGCAAAACCCTGAATCACCTTTCTTGAAAGTTTTCAGCTCACACACTGTTCAATACAGAACAGGAGAACTTTGATAACACCCGAGAGTCGGAGATCTGAGACTAGGGGCCTAGCTCTATATTTCAGAACAACACAAATCTACGCCAAGGGTGCATTCATCGTCAGGCAGGCAGAGAATGTTCCAAAATGACGGCCTGGTTGTGCTGAAGCGCTACTCATTGCATCTTGTAGGGAACGAGCATTGTCTCGAAATAACCTATGTCCGCACAGATTCTGTACTGCGAATAGAACAAACTTCATCGTGTCGCACTCTGTAGAGTGTCCCATTGTTTCCAGCTTTCCCAAGGGGCTGGACAGCTCGAAAAATTCTGCTCGACACCAGATCTCAAACCTCGGGATGAAGCCTACCAGAGGAATAGCCAAAAACAGCTAGAGCGACCGAGTAAGACAAAGAGAGGGCCTCGAACGCTGCAATGAGTGCAAATACGTATGCCGCAAAATACCTCATGGCTCATGTTGTGTTTGAAATACAGACAACAATAATCCCGCTCTGAATACTTTCGCGGACAACTGATGATTCAACATCTGGAGCATACATCCAATGCATTGCTTCATTGACATTTTATTCTCTGATCGGCAATGTTCATGTTCAATAAATGACCGCCGTGAGACAAATGATAAGTCTCCATGATTCATGAAGACGCTAGATTTGGATGAATCGCATGACATATTCATTTTTTCTCATAAATGATCTACTTAAAAGAACATGACAGAACAGTGCGACTGGAGAGCGATCTCTATGAAAAATGAGGCATAGAGACATGAACATGGATGTAAGGTTAGGGCATAAAAACCTGGAGGGTAAAAAACTCATGAAGACTTCCTGCCTAAGCAATAAAAGAATTGGCATCGTAGCCGTTGTGCTGCTGTTATGGTGTGTTCCAGTAGAGCAAATACAAGAACAGGCCACAGCACAATCTCCTACCCCAAAAGGATCGGTGGCCATTGTCGCCAATGTCGGTGGAGAAGCCTTGCTCAACTCTATAGAAGAAGCATCCTCTTCAAAGCCCATCGCGTTACAAGGGACCTTAGTCTATGGCGATCGAATCACAACCAGACAAAATTCCGTCTTAAGTATGTTGGTTGGAGAAGACGCGTTGATCTGCATGGATGAATTGTCTGAAATTTCTATTGAGCAAGATGCAAACGAAGGAAGGTTGATTCAATTAGTTAATGGGAGAGCCTGTATTTCGACAATCGGAGAAAAAGGGGCTGACATTGATTTGACTGTCCAAACCCCGGCAGCCACTTTACGCCCAAGCCCAGGGACTTTATTTAGTGTGGAAGTCTCGAGTCCAGCAAAAGATGGAGAGCAACATACCTTGGCTCCACGAGCAATATTAACCAGACTTAGCAAAGAAGATGCTCCTTTTGCACCCACACGAGTCAGCCATAAACCCCAGCCAAAAACAGAAATCATTCAGGTCATGCAAGGAAGCGTGGAAGTTGTATCGCAGATTCCAGGAGTCCAGCCTGTGGTTGTACTTGAGGGATTCCAAGTGACTGTGCGTCGGGGTATCATTGGTCAACTCGTGAAAGACACGGCCGTACAATGTCAGATACAAGATTTGCAACGCAGTCCTCAACATACGAACAACTCTGAAGAGAACCAAGCTTTAGTCTCAGAGCAACTGTCCGCTCAGGCCACCTATCTTGTCGCAGCCCTGTTTAACTCTCCAGACCAACCCAATGCGGATTTAGTCAATACGAACAAAAAGGGCATCATTCTCCCCGACACCTTAGATGCTGGCCTCAATAATGATGGAACCATTAGTTCGCCAGTTTTAAGTGAGCTAGGTGATCCAAGCCAGGCCACGTTACCTCGAGCATCCAGACTCACAACTCTTGATGCAGGAGGAACCATTGCAAACCGTCAGGGAGCCATCGCGACAACCGATTTAGTGCAAATCGTGGGGCCTGGGGCAGTTGAGATCAATACGAGCACTCTGACTCTGTCAAATAGTCAAGTCACCTCGAGTAACGGAACCAATGGACTAACCCTGGTATCCGTCACGTCAGGCGGGCTACTCAGAGGCACCTCGACAGATCCAGTCATTGATATCACGAATTCCCAGACCACGACGCAATCGGCCGTGAACGTCTCTGGAGGTGTTCTGCCAGACCTTTCCCTTATTGAAGCCAGCGCCCCTCTCATCGCGGCCCTATCGACAGATCCTAGTACATTTGTGAGCAGTCTTACCACGAACGAAGCCATTCAGATTGACGGTGCTCAACTTGTGGCCAGCATACCGGCCGATGCGCTGATACAGCTCAATGGGAGCACCTTATCCGCAATCGGGGCTGTCATCAGCTTAACGAACGGCGGAGTCTTAGCAATAAATGGAGATCTGATATCGCTCAGCAATGGAGGCAGCTTAATGGCCGGAAGTTTAGTAGAACTATCTGGCATGTCAACGTTTGCTTTAGCAGGTGGTTCCCTCATAAACAGCATCGGATCAAACACCGTCGATATTACCAATACGCTGTGTGCTGGAGGTGGCTGTACCGGTGGATTTATTTTTTCGCCTGGAACAAATAACAACATTACAGTGGCACCAGGTTTTGCGCCAACGCAAGGCGTCACCGTACCAACCGGGGCAGCATTAATCGTGGTCAATGGTGACGGGAACACCGTGAACCTTCAATAGAAATGAACACGCATTCATGGCACAAGGACAATGTATACCATGGAACCAAACTCATAATTGATCACGACAAACGCAACATAGACATTCATACTCGCGAGCGTGAGCAAAGGGAGTTCCCCTATGTCCCCCAAAAAAGTGACAAGAAAATCCCGACCCTACAGCTGTTTATTGAAATACCCAAAGTTCCTCCTCAGCTTAGGCTGAGCCCTGACACTGATACTGCCCACATGGGCTGGCAATCCCATCGCCACCCAAGCGAATATAGACCAGGCGGCTCTCCTCCAAGATACCCCGAAGATCTCGCTTGTCACGGTACCTCAAGGCGTGGGCACGTCCCTCCAACCGCCCATGCAATTTGAACCCAACCTTGGGCAGACCGACCCGCAGGTACAATTCATGGATCGTGGTGTGCGCGATACGGTCTTCCTGACCCCGACCGAGGCCGTCTTAGTCTTGCCAGTTGGAGAACCACACCCTACTGCTAACCCCACCCTCAACACCTCCCCTACGCAACACAAACAGGTCATCCAACTCCAAGTGATTGATGCCTATCCGATGGCGGTCATTCGCGACGTTGAGGAGACTCCAACGACTATCAATAGGCTCATAGGCGCTGATCCGACTCAATGGCAGACCCATGTGCCCGTCTATGCTCAAGTGCACTATGACGCCATCTATGCCGGCATTGATCTCCTGTATCAGGGTAACCAGCAACAACTCGAATACGACTTCATCATGCCCCCCGACGCGGATCCATCAGCTATCACTCTAGGAATCCAAGGTGCTGATCACGCGACTCTTGAGAAAGACGGACATCTACTCTTGTCCATACAAGGCCGCACACTACGTCTCCAGAAACCAGTGCTTTCGCAAACCGTGGATGGCAGACAACCGCCATCCCTGGCCATTTTCTCTTATGTGATCCCACTCCAACTGTTGCCAACACCCCCCCATTCAGGTCGCCTTTGCTGTGGGCACCTATGACCCCACGCTCCCGCTTATTATTGATCCCTTGGTCAACTATGCCAGTGTCTTCGGCGGTGAGGGCCAGGATAGCGGCGAAGCCATTGCCCGGAACAACGCCGGCCGTGGCTATGTGGTCAGGACCACCGAGTTTTTTACCTTTCCTATTACCCCCCAGGCGTTTCAATTTTCAGCCGTGGGCCCGGATCGAGATGTCTAGCAGCGGGGGATAGACCATCAAGCACTTTAAGGTTCAGACTCTAATTAATAATTGGAGCTTCCCTTGTCTTCGCAATATATTCGCTAGGCGAAACGTTGCCTTGCTGGAAATTCACAAACCGATCTTTTTGCCTCAAAGCCGGCCAAATCAACTAAAACGGGCTATTGTATCTATATAGAGACAACTTTATATCTTTTTGGAAACATGTTTTTTGCTTGCAATAATTAGGAAGAAAGATTAAAAGATCTTTTCTATGTTTCATTTAATACACAAAATTGAACGCTCTTTGTCTAATATTTCGCTATATGGAGCGTCAACCAGTGAAGCACGAACGTGAAGGCCTAACGTTTGCACTCTCAAAGGAATGGTGGATTATGTCGCCATGCCCAGTCGGAGCGGATGAACCTCTGACGGGCACTGAATAAGAAATATTGGAAAGACATGTCACACCATCAAATAGTGTCTGGCCTTCACCTCCTATGGACTCCCTCGTTTCTGGAAGAAAGAGAAGCAATGCGTACGTCAGAACACAGCTAATGCTTATCCTATTTCATCATCTTCCAATATCCAACAAAGGAACCACACTATGGTCCCCCAACCTGTTCCACGACAGTCCAAACGCGGCACTCACTCGCTTAGCCTCACGTGTTCAATGTTCTTATTGGCATGGACTCTCACTCTTCTGCCGAATGGTACGCCGCTTTCTGATAACGCCTTTGCCAACGTAACATCAGCGACCCAAACGACGGAGAATGCGGCAACACCGTCGGACACCCCAGCAGTCTCCCTCACCACGGTTCCTCAAAGCATCGCCACAGCCCTTCAACCTCCTATGCAATTTGAACCTAATCTGGGGCAGGTCGACCCCCAGGTGCAATTCATGGCCAGAGGCGTAGGCTACACAGTCTTTCTCACGCCATCTGAGGCCGTTTTAGTCTTGCCCGTTGGAGCACCACAGCCTGAAGCCAGTTCCAGCGTCAACAACTCCCTTACACAGCAGAAACAGATAGTCCAGCTCCAGGTACTTAATTCGAATCCGCGACCAGTCATTCGCGGCGTCGACGAAACACCAACCACCATCAATCGGCTCATCGGCTCTGACCCCACACAATGGCAGACACAGGTCCCCGTCTATGCCCAAGTGCGCTATGACGCCATCTATCCCGGCATTGACCTCCTCTACTACGGCAACCAGCAACAGCTCGAATATGATTTCATCGTCCACCCCGGAGCGGATCCATCAGCCATCACCCTCGGAATCCAGGGTGTTGATCGCGCGACTCTCGAACAAGACGGGCATCTACTCTTATCCGTATCAGGCGGCACCCTGCACCTCCAGAAACCGGTGCTCTCACAAACCGTGGATGGAAAGACAACCAATATCCCTGGCCACTTCCTCCTGCGTGAGCCTGCCCCCACAGACACGACAGCCTCACCCATCCAAGTGGCCTTTGCCGTCGGTGCCTATGATCCGACATTGCCACTCATCATTGATCCCTTGGTCAACTATGCCAGTGCCTTCGGTGGCGAAGGCCAGGACATCGGCGAAGCGATTGCCGTCGACAACGCCGGCCACGGTTATGTCGTCGGTACCACAAACTCCTATCGTTTTCCCGTCACTGCCAATGCGCTCCAAGGCTCGGCCGTTGGGCCGGATCGAGATATCTTTGTGACCAAGTTTGATACCGAGACCTCAGAGATTTTGTTCTCGACCTATATTGGGGGCGAAGGCGACGACCGTGCCACAGGCGTGGCGGTCGATACTCAGGGCATTCCCTATGTGACGGGCGAGACTACATCGATCACTTTTCCGACACAAGACGCGCACCAAGCAACACTCCAAGGCACCAGTGATGCCTTTGTGCTGAAGCTTGATGCAGATGGGACGAGCCTGCTGTATAGCACCTATCTGGGTGGTAGTGGCCCTGACCACGCGAATGGAATTGCGGTCGACCAGCAGGGCCAGGCGTCGCTCACAGGTGCCACCGTCTCTCCCAATTTTCCGACCATGAAGGCCATTGACGACAACCTGGGCCACGGCGAGGCCATCCCCCAGAGCGACATCTTTGTGAGTACCTTGGATGCCCAGGGGGCAGCGCTCGTGTTCTCAACGTTTCTCGGTGGGGCCGGCGCAGATGTCGGACACAGTCTGACCCTTGCTGCCGATGGCGGACTCTATCTGACTGGCGAGACTACTGAGGGGTCAGGCTTTCCAGTGACGATCGACGCGTTCCAACCGACGTATGGCGGGGGTGCAACCGATGCGTTCATCGCCAAGATTAATCCAGCACGTGCAGGCCTCGCGACCTTAGAATATGCTTCATATCTTGGTGGTAGTGGCGAAGAGATCGGACTTGATCTCTTAGTCGACGCCCAACAGCAAACATTCATCACCGGCTGGACGACGGGGAGAAGCCAAGCACCCGCCGTTGTCGCGCCCAGTCCTGCGCGTGTCCCCAATTCCCCTGTCAGAGTGTGGGGACGTCACAACGACCCACCTAGAGGGGTCAATCCCGCGCGTGGCTTTCGTGAATTGAGGCGTGGCTTGATTCAACTACCACCCACCCAGACGCCGCCACCCGCGGCAGTCAGCCAACTCACGGTCCCTGCGCCATTGCCCGAGTTTCCCGTAACGCCCAATGCCTATGATCCGACATTCAATGGCGTGAAAGATGCCTTTGTCGCCCAGGTGAATGTCGCGGTCGATGGCTCTGATGGGTTGGTCTATGCCAGCTATCTCGGTGGAAGCGAATCGGACACCGCCACCGCCATTGGCCTGGATTCGTTGGGGCGCCTCTGTATTGCCGGGACGACGAACTCGTCTGATTACCCCGTGCAGAATCCCTTAGCCAACCAGGACACCTGGAATGGGGGGACTGATGTCTTTATCACCAAATTCCAACCTGATCACACGTCATTACTCTTCTCCTCCTTCCTCGGCGGCAGTGCCGGTGAGGTGCTCACAGGTATGCGCTTGGATGCAAAGGACCTGACCTATCTGACGGGGCAGACGCACTCCACCGATTTCCCCTTGCTCACCGCACTCGACAACACAGCACTGAGCGGAAAGTCCCAGGTCTTTATCGTCAAAATACAGGATCCTGTAGATCTTAGCGTCACCCTTATTCCCACAGAGACGTATCTGCATTTGGGAGAAGACTACACTTGGACTCTGAATTGGGATAATACTGGGCTGGATTCGGCGACCGGAGTTCAGATCTTATTTGAGTTTGAAGAATCTGGCTATTCACCCAGTCTGCAATATAAAAGGATCCAAAACATTTCTGGGCCAAGTGCTATCGACATCAACAGCTGTTCGGGATCGGCCTTGTCGGGACCCGGCGGAACCCTAACCTGTGATGTGACCGATGTTCCAATTGCAGGAGGTCAAAGTTCTGCCGAAATCACTTTTACCCCCGTTATGGATTATGATTTTTATATCAGTGCAGATATGTCCAGCCTGGAGGTAGACACCAATCCTGACAACAATGAGGATAGTGTCACGGGATCAATCGGAATCGTCATTAATGAAACGCCCATTCAATGTGGAGGTGTAAGAAGAAGTTCCATTGGCGCCCCTGGTGAAACCGATAGCTTTACCTTTAGCGGTACGGTTGGGGAAGTGATCCAAGTGACTCAGACGGGTACAGAAACCGTGGCCAGAATCCTTAGCCCCGATGGGGAAGCACGTTCAAGCTTCTTCGTAGGACAGAGAAAATTGACCTTAGACCAGAGCGGCACTTTTGTCATCGAAGTTGTGGGCCTAAATTTTGAGCGCACTGGGACCTATCACCTAGGCTTAGAATGCCTTGTCCCGGCAAATCCTGCGATACAACTGAATTATGGGAGCTTGGTGTCTGGCAATATCAGCGAGAGGGCAGAGGCAGACCTCTTTACCTTTAACGGTACGGTTGGGGAAGTGATCCAAGTGATGGAGTCGGGTGTAGAAGGCGTGGCTAAAGTTTTTACCCCCTCAGGGGAGGAAGCGTTACCAACAGGTTTCTTCTCCCGGGAGAAAATATTTACGTTAGCCCAGAGCGGCACCTTTGTCATCGAGGTTCTGGGCCTAAGTTTTGTGCAAACTGGGGCCTATAGAATAGGCTTAGAAAGCTTTGTGCCACCAAGCCCCGATGCGCTAAACATCAAGTGTGCGAGCTTGCAGTCGGGCAACATCATCCAGAAGGGAGAGGTAGATCTCTTTACCTTCAGCGGTACGGTTGGGCAAGTGGTACGAGTGACTGAGTCAGGTTCTGGTACGGAGGCTCGCGTTATTAGCCCTTCAGGGACGCCGCTAACAGACTTTTTTTCCGGGGAGACAGAATTGACATTAGCCCAGAGTGGCACCTTTGTCATCATGGTGACGGACGATGTCGACACTATTACTAACGCCACGGCCTACAACCTTCAGTTGCAATGTGGTTCAGGCACTCAATCTCTTACGGTTGATTTCCTTGATTTCCAGGGGTCAGGAGCAGGCCGGATCGATGCCACACCTGGACCATCGTCACCTACCGCATTCTTTTTTAGTACGACTGGTGACCGGACATTAGATTATCCGATGGGAACCATGGTCTCACTTACTGCAACAGCAACCACATTTGGAGGAACTCCTTCCGTCTTTAACGGATGGACCGGGTGCGATAGTGTAACAGGGTCATCAGGGGAGACTTGCCTTGTAGATATGAATGCCGATCTTACGATTACACCCTTGTTTGAACTCGATCAAGGCACCCTCTCGGTCAGCAAAGCGGGCAATGGCAGTGGCACGGTCACCAGTAACGTGGCTGGCATCACTTGCGGCACTGACTGTGAACAGGATTATAATAACGGCACGACGGTCCGTCTCACGGCCGACCCAGCCACTGGCTCCCGCTTCGACATGTGGAGTGACGCCTGTTCCGGCACGAATCCCATCACGACCGTCCAGATGAGCCAAGACCGCACTTGCACCGCCACCTTTACCGCCCTTCAGCCAACGTTAACGCTCCTCACCGCCGGCAACGGGACCGGCGCCGTCACAGGTGCGGGCTCCTATGATTTTGACGCCACCGCCACGGTCTCCGCCACCGCAGCCACTGGCTCCCGCTTCGACGGCTGGAGTGGGCCCCATGC
>JAJDBS010000173.1 GCA_029261235.1 Nitrospirales bacterium | reverse complement strand
AATTTCCGGCAGCAAAGAATTCAAACTGATTTACGATATCGGAGGAAGCAAGATGGTCAAAAACGTGCCGGTCTCTCTTGAGGACCGAAACCGTTTTGCTATTTCTGATGAAGATATTCTGACACTTGCCCGATGGGGTTGCCTTATTGAGGACCACTATACGGCTAAAAAAGGCCGGCCCTGTCCCATGGACATCGAATGGGCCAAAGATGGGGAAACAGGGGATCTGTTCATTGTGCAAGCCCGACCCGAAACCGTTCAATCCAGAAAAGACCCTGATGTGTTGGAAACCTATCACCTGACCGAACGAGGACCGGTTCTCATTCAAGGGCGGAGTGTGGGGGAGAAAATTGGGCAGGGACCAGCTCGGGTGATTCAACATGTCGACAATCTCCAAGACTTTCAAGATGGAGACGTGTTGGTCACGGACAAAACAGATCCGGACTGGGAGCCCATTATGAAGAAGGCGGCGGCGATCGTCACGAATCGTGGGGGACGGACCTGTCATGCGGCGATCGTCAGTCGGGAACTTGGTCTTCCAGCCATTGTCGGTGCAGAGAGCGCGACCGAGGTTCTGAAAGAAGGAAAAGTCGTGACAGTTTCTTGTGCGGAGGGCGATACAGGATTCGTCTATGAAGGAAAACTTCCTTTTGAAGTCGAACGAGTTCCTCTCAAAAATCTGGGACACCCAAAAACCCTGGTGATGATGAACGTAGCAAACCCTGAAGAAGCTTTTTCTCTTTCCTTCATTCCCAATGATGGAGTAGGACTGGCTCGTGAAGAATTTATTATCAACACCTTTATTAAAATCCATCCCATGGCCTTGTTGGAGTATGAACATCTGAAAGATGCCAAGGTGAAAACTGAAATTGATCACCTCACCACAGCTTACACCAATAAAACACAGTACTTCGTCGACAAACTCGCCCAAGGGGTTGGGATGATTGCCGCGGCGTTTTTCCCTAAAGATGTCATCGTCCGCATGAGCGACTTCAAGTCGAACGAATACGCCAATTTAATTGGGGGGAAGAATTTCGAACCATCTGAAGAGAACCCTATGATCGGGTTTCGAGGGGCGTCCCGTTACTATGATCCCCGATATCGCGAAGGTTTTGCCTTGGAATGTCAGGCTATGAAAAAAGTCAGAGAAGATATGGGCCTGACCAATGTCAAACTCATGATCCCCTTTTGCCGAACGGTTGAGGAGGGGAAACAGGTCCTAGATGAAATGGCAAAACACGGACTCCAGCGAGGGGATAAGGGCTTAGAAGTCTATGTCATGTGTGAGATTCCGAGTAATGTTATTTTAGCTGATGAGTTCGCTGACATCTTTGACGGGTTTTCAATCGGGTCGAATGATCTCACGCAATTGGTATTGGGCGTAGATCGAGACTCAGAAATCTTGGCCCATGTGTTTGATGAGCGCAATCCGGCCGTCACGCGTTTTATCGCATCCGTGATTAAGGCCGCCAAAGCCAAAGGACGGAAAATTGGCATCTGCGGCCAAGCACCCAGCGACTATCCTGAATTTGCACAATTTCTTGTAGAACAAGGCATCGACAGCATATCTTTAAATCCAGATGCCGTCCTGAAAACAACCATGAAAATCCTGCAAATGGAAAAGACTTTGAGTGTGTAGTCAATATCCTTGATTTCGCTGAATCAATGTGAAGCATTGTTCTAATTTGTGGTTCTATCAAAAGCATACGCTTATGTGGAAGATCTTTCTTTCCCTCATGTGCTTAGTGCTGTTACCTGCTCCCCAAGTCCTCGCAAGTGAGCAAAACTCAGAGATAGAAAAATCTGAAGGGAGAAAAATTGTTACGGTTCCAGCCGGGGAAGTGGTGAACCGTGATTATTTTGCATTTGGCGAATCGGTAGAGATTTCAGGAACGGTCAATGGTGATCTGTATGCGGCTGGCGGGCATGTGTTGGTGGACGGCCAAATCAATGGAGATCTTCTAGCGGTCGGAGGGAAGGTCACTATCTCTGGAACAATTTCCCAAGATGCTCGGATTGCTGGGGGAGAGGTCATAATTAGCGGGAAGATCGGAAGAAATGTCACAGTTGGCAGTGGCAATATGGAATTGACCCCCAACGCTGTCATTCAAGGAGGGGTAGTAGCTGGAAGCGGAAATATTCATGTCGCCGGGTCAGTTGGTCGAGACATCACGATTGGTGCCGGAAGCATGACAATTTCAGGAAATACGACCGGAAACATCAAAGCTGCAGCTGGAGCCATTCGGCTGACTTCCAATGCAAAGGTTTCGGGAGACCTCACCTATTGGAGTCAGAGTCCGGCCTCCATCGATAGCCAAGCGAAAATTTCAGGACATATCACCAAAGCCGCATTGCCAAAAGAGTTTGTTCCACAACCAGAAGACGCTGTTAAATTGTTTCTCGGATTGAAACTTTTTTGGGTCGTAGCCAACTTTACGTCTACCTTAATTCTCGGACTACTCTTGATTCATTTCTATCCAACATTCAGTCAAAGAGCGGTAGCTCACCTAAAGAAACAGCCTTTGGCTTCAGCCGGATTGGGCGTCCTTGTTCTGATTTTCACTCCCATTCTGGTTGCGATTTTAGGGATCACCTTGATAGGACTTCCACTCGCTTTCCTATTGGTGGTTTTGTTCTTGATTTATTTATATTTAGGGAGAATCTTTGTCATTACTTGGGCCGGCCATCTGATTTCCAGACGACTGGGCAAAGAGCATTCTGAGAAATGGGCATTTGTTATTGGTTTAGTTGTGTATTCCCTTCTCACCATAATTCCTGTCGTAGGAAATCTTGTGACTTTCTTAGCCATTCTGTTTGGACTGGGAACACTACTATTGATCAAAAAAGAAGTATACATAGCCGCTAGAAATCAAGAGTTGATCTGAGTTTAAATCTTTGGCCCTGGTACTTTAAGAATTCCTCCGACCGGAAGGAGAATGTGCAATGGATACCCAGACCAAGGAGCTCATTGCTATTGGCGCATCTGTTACCGCGAATTGTGTGCCCTGTCTACGTTTCCACCTGAAGAAGGCGCGTGAGACCGGAGTTGATGAAGCAAAGATCCAAACAGCAGTTAGTATTGGGAGACTGGTCCGAAAGGGTGCCGCGAGCAATTGGAATGAGGAGGCGGAGACTCTGCTCGGATCAGTGGTCGCCGCCGTTTCAACAGACGAAAAGGATCAAGCACAGAAAGGCTGCGGATGTTCTTAACTGATCATTACAATTCCTATGTTTGTTTGGCCATCATTTCCAAAGGGAGGGTAAAAAATGGAAAAAGCAATGATAAAAAAAATGAGTCAAATGCCTATGTTCCCTTTAATGCCTATCCTCCCTCTTGCTGTGATGGTGACCGTGGTTTCCTTATCTATCTTGAATTACCGAGGCGTAAAAAGGTTAGAAGAGAAGCTCAATCAAATATATCCATCAGGGTCCTCATGCGATTTGCAACAAGCAGGGGGATGGGAGGTATCTTCATGAACAGGGAGTAACTAATAGCCCGACTGTATGAAATATTTCCTTATTCGCCTTAAAGGGAGAACTAAACATGGAACCTCATATGTGGTGGGAAGGCGGCTTTAGGTGGATATGGATTTTCCCGTTTACGTTCATGGTGCTGATGATGCTTTTTATGGGCATCTGTATGTTCTGGTTTTTTCGCAAGTCAGGTGGGTGGGGTCCTTCCTGCCCATTGTGTGCGTGGAATAAACATGAGACTAAGGATCTAGAGGCACCACGCCAGATTCTTGATCGGCGGTATGCCAATGGGGAAATTACGAAGGAACAATATGAAGGAATCAAGGAAGACCTGGAACGATGAAGGCCGTCTTACCCCGATATGGTGGACAGGTTCGTAAAGAGTCAAGAAGAGTGTTGAGAATGTTCAAAGGATTTTTCCATGGTAACTCGGGACGAATCACCAAGTGTAGGTCATTTCACCCCTTGAGCCTATGAGGGACGGTGGCAAAACTCCCCACACGCATTGGGGCTTAGCTTTCTCTCAGATACAACTCGTCGTTTCTATTCGGCTTGTTGAATTTTTTCCCTGTGGGTGTAAGTGGTATGAAGCTTGCTGCCGAACCGAATAGTATGAAAGAGCTCACAAAAGAACGACATTAGTTTGCTACCAACAAGTTGTAGAAGGAACCGGGCTTGCCACTTTATCTTAATGATGTAGATGTAATGTCTGAAGTTGAAGGGGCAAAGTCTGTTCTGATTGTTCCCTGTAGAATGTGTCCTGCGACCAGTTTGGCCGTACGAAATAACAGACCTTTCTTTGAACTCTTCAAAACATTCCTCAGATCGCCTCCTTTAGAGGAGCACATTAAGACATTACAATCTCGATTAGAAGAACGGCATCTCAATACAGGCGTGTATCTTCCCCGTCAATTCCTGGCCTGCGCCTGGACGTCAAGTGAACGTAAACGGCTACTACATCGTGCAAAACAATATGACACCGTGATCGTTTTGGGCTGCGACTCTGCAACCGAATCGGTACGAGATGCTCTCGAATCTACTGATTGCAAAATAATCCAAGGTATGGAAGTGGCTGGGATTGTGAACGTCAAGGTACGACTTCATTTTCCAGGCACCGTATCTTTAGAAGACTGTAGAATTATTTCGGTATCCAATAAAAAGAAAGAATTAAGCGAGACTTGAAGTTCCCTGTTGTTACAACCTTGCCACAGTTCCAGCAGTTCCAGCAGTTCCAGCAGTTCCAGCTTCGAATGAGGCCAGATGCACAAGGAGAACACAAGCCATGAGTAATACAAAGGCAGAAGCCATGTCCTATCCCAAGAGGTTTGAAAAGGTCCAGCAGAATTGTCGAACCCTTGCATCCGCACAACCCGACGTTATGGAAGCATTTAACAAGCTTCACAAGGAAGGGGTGGCCAACCGCGCCCTCGACAGGAAAACCAAAGAATTGATTGCCCTGGCAATCAGCGTTGTCGAGCGTTGCGACGACTGCATCGCCCACCACATACATGATACGCTCGAAGCGGGCGCCACAAGAGAAGAAATCGCTGACACACTAGGCGTGGCAATTCTCATGGGGGGCGGGCCAGCATGATATACGCAACTCACGCTATCGAAGCGGTGGACCAATATTTAGCAAAAGATTCCTAGCCGATGTCGCCTGCATCAGAAGTTTCATGCCGAAAGATGTCACGATATTTCCACAGTCAATTTCGAGTTGGGCTGCCTCTCAGCCCAATTTCGAATAGGATTCAGATTAAATCGAGACTAGACCTCAATTTCACCATTCCTTCCTGTCGTATCTCTCGCATATGATGAGTTCCAGCACCATTTGCATCAGCAAAACAAGAACCAAAAGATGGTTCATTATAAGGCCTCTATTCACAGAAGTTGAAATGCCTGCCCCTTTTCGCCCCATCTGCCAAAATAATCGTTGTAGAAAAATTTCCCATCTTTTGAATCAAAATCTCTTGTTTGGCCAAAGCTGTCTCTCAATTTACAAAAATTCATTTTTTTTCAGATTCGTATGAAACGGCAAGGTCTTTGCTTTTGATGCACTATGAGCCTTAGGGCTCACTGAGTTTGGAGTGAAGGGGAAAAAGAAGTTTAATCTATCCATTAGCGTCGTCCCATAAAAGGGGGTAGGAGGAAAGTTAAGATGAAAAACTCTGGCAGTTCACTAAATCCTGGGTTTGAGTGCCTGACAGTAGACCAGATCATGGAGAAGCAAATCGATTTTGCCGATGATAAGACCAAAGCAGATGTTCTAGCCTCCTTCATGGTGGAGGGATTTGGTTCCGTACCGATTGTGGATCAGCAGCAACGGTTAATCGGCATTGTATCCGAGTACGACCTTCTCACTGCACTTGGAAGAGGACGTAACTGGAACGACCTGCCTGCCTGCGAAATCATGACCAGACACCCGGCCTCGGTCACACCTGACACCAGCATCGCGACGTTGATAGGGATTTTGCAATCAAGCCGTTTCATTCGTATGCCGGTGATCGATTCGAATGGAAAATTAATTGGCGTTGTGGCGCGGCGAGACATTCTTCGGGCTTACCTTAACGACAAATCTGAACCAGACTGGTCAGAGATCATGGGGTATTGGTAGAGCCGACAACGAGTTCTTTTTTGGTTCTAACGTGGGTCCCGACTTTGGCTATTCAGCTAATACGGATGTCACCCCTCATTCTTGTTTACTCGCAAGGCAAAATCGATTGAGCCTCTTTCAGCTGCAGTTTAGCCATACGGGTGGGAGGCTTTCACTATTCTTTGTCTTCAGTGATACGCTATTCGGAAAAATTAAACGAATGCCAGCCTACCCTTTCACACAGAAAATCTGACTCGTATCAATCACTTGCTCATCAACATCTGTCATGAATACTTAGTGAATCTAGCATCAACCGCCTCAGGAAAGAATTGAATCGCAACGAACACGATCACCACCGCTAATACTCTCCTTACCAAGAGTGTTTTCATAGAAA
>JAJDBS010000172.1 GCA_029261235.1 Nitrospirales bacterium | reverse complement strand
GAGGTCGGCCCGACCAAAGTTCCCGGGTAGGTTGCTTGAAGCCTAGAGTAATCTAGGTTCCAGAGAAATGGTCACCACTGAATGAGGCTTGCCTCAAACAGTACAGAATCCGGCTTACAGGCCCACTTCTCCACCTTTTTTCATTTCGACTGGATAACGGCTCATATTTGATGTGAGCCAAGGCATGTTCATAAGTCCTTGCATCATGAATGTTTCGATGTATCAGGAGGCAAGATCGATCGTTTATGAGCAGTAACCTGAGCAGTCTTAACCGCTTGGTTTGACTCGTGTTTTCGGCATTGCTAAAATCACCGGCTGTTTAAGGTGGCTTCACCATCAGCCAATGTTTGTGTTGAATAATATTTCCTATACGTCCCTATCGTCTAGCCTGGCCTAGGACGCCGCCCTTTCAAGGCGGCAACGCGGGTTCAAATCCCGCTGGGGACGCCATTATTGAAGCCGCTGAAGAATTCTTCAGCGGCTTTTGTCTTTTTACGGCTGAGTGTATCTGGAGCATCTATATGTATCCTTAGAGTCTTCCCATGCCGGGTTTCTTTCGATAAGGTGAAGTGTTGAACGATTTTTTTTCTTTCATCTCAGTGTTGTGAGGATCTTATGAAGCCAAGTTTCTTTCTGAGCATGATCGTGAGTCTGTGTGCGTTAAGCCTGTCCACCAATGCATTTGCTGCGGAAGAATGGAAGTACTCAGAATCAGGCGAGGTTGATCAAGATCTTACCGATGGTCCTCCAGGTGTCATGATTGTCATTCCCGAAGGGGAATTTCTGATGGGGGATAACGATGGATCAAGAAATGAGCGGCCAGAACATACGGTATGGCTAGATAGGTATTCCATTGATCGTTATGAAGTGAGAATGGCTGAGTATCAAACCATATTGGATGATGATTACAGTATTGAACCTCCACCATTATGGGATGATGGGGTGGCCACAGGAAAAGTCGGAGATCGTCCTGCCGTTGGCATTACGTGGAATGATGCCAAACGATATTGCAAATGGATTGGTAAACGATTACCCACGGAAGCCGAGTGGGAAAAAGCCGCCCGTGGGACGGATGGTCGGCGGTACCCCTGGGGGCATATGCAGCCATTTGTGGATATTGCCAATTATAATCAAGGGACGACGGGGTGGGTCAGCTATCCGATTACCTTGTCTCCAGTGACGAGTGGCACCAAGGGCATGAGTATCCGCCATGGGCTCAAAGAAGGTGGAAAAAGTGCATATGGGCTCTATCATATGGCTGGAAATGCGTCAGAATGGGTGAATGACTGGTACGACCGCCATTATTACGAGGACAGTCCTCAGAAAAACCCACAGGGCCCGAATGAAGGAGATTTTAAGGTGTTACGGGGCGGGTCGTGGGAAGATCAACCGACCAATTTACGTGTCATGGCGCGTTCGAAGGCTGAAGTAGATTACCAGGACCTGACCACTGGATTTCGCTGCGCCAAGGATGGGGGAGTAGATAGTAAGTCAGATGGGGAAATGAAGGGAAAGTGAAAACATCTTCGTTTTCACACGTCTTTCGAAATTTGAACTGCGGGTATTCTTTTTTCTGGTCTTCGCTTTCGCTTTAATTCAGGATGAAATGAACGCTCTTGCGTAGTTTGTGAAGGTTGAGTCTGAGATGTTGTCTCTCGTTGTTGACCATACAGCCACCGAGCGGTTTGTTTGCTGATATTTCGAATCGTATGAGAGTTGCCTGTAAGAATACGGATTTCCTCACCGATTGAAGGGCGAAGGGATTGCCCTTCCATCTCCAACTCTAATTCCCCAGACATGAGCATAAACAATTCGTCGTTGTCTTGGGCGTCATAGGACCACTCACGACCAGCGTGATCAATCCACATCCCGCAAGAAAATCCGCGAGCGTGCCAATCTTTGGCCACAGTTGCACGATTAAAAAGTAAAGAGTTATCCACGGTTTTGGTTTTTGATTCTTGTGAGAAGAGTGGCCTTCTTATATAGGGGAGCCATAGCAGAGTCAATGGCTCAATCTGTGGAAGAGATGTGTATGGTAGTGGATAATTATGGTCAAAAAATCAAAATTTCCATCCCATAAAGGGTTCTCTCATGTGAAAACTGGGGATAATTTTTTTATATCTTTTTTGACATTACCGGATTCAGAAATCAGAAAGTTGGGGTAGCACAGAACACTTTTTTCCGCTAACTGTATGGGTTAGGTTTTTGGCGACGTAAGGCCTTTTTCTTCTGCCACTTTAACATGTCATAAGGTGTAGTCGATTCTTATCTCAATCATTCATGAGGAAGTAAAAAAGAAGCTGATCAGTGATGGGCAAGGATGGTTTTGCTGATGTATCTTGGGTTTGTTGAATAGTATCACTTCAATAGCCCTTCAGCATTCATGGTTCAAGCGATGTCGACGGTCCAGTGAGTGATTAAAAAAGTCCGTCCAGCAAGCCCGCACCATTTTAGACGCGCGGAACGTACGGCCAATAGGCGAGAACGCCGCTAGCGGCGTTCTCGCAACATTCGCCTCTTAGGAGCATCCGTTCGTTTCACCACAATTGTCGCACTTCAGGCACATGCCGTTACGAATCATTTTGAATTGTTCGCAGTTTGGGCAGGCATCCCCTTCATAACCTTTTTGTCGGGCTTCCTGGACTTCTGTGATGGTGACGGTTTCGCGCTGCATTTCTACTTTACGAGAAACGCTTCCATTGCCACCATTTGTTCCTACCCCATTTCCTGAGGGGCGGCGAGAAGGAAAGACTTCAGGGCTAATGGATGCTGAGCTGTGCGAACGGGGGTCAACCAAATCCTTCCCATCTTCTTCTGCAGTGTCTGTTTGCTTTTTGAGCGTATCAACACGAAGGTCTTCAGGGGCGACTTGTTCCAGGTCATGTCTGCCGAGATACGTGATGGCCATTTCACGGAAAATGTAATCGATGATAGATGTCGACATTTTGATATGGTCGTTCAGCTTCACCGGACCATTGGGCTCAAATCGAGTAAAGAGAAATGCGTCGACAAACTCTTCAAGGGGCACACCATGTTGCAACCCGAGTGAGATGGCGATCGCAAAACAATTCATGAGGCTGCGGAAGGCAGCACCCTCTTTATGCATGTCCAGGAAAATTTCCCCAATGGTGCCGTCTTCGTATTCGCCTGTTCGTAAATAAATCTTGTGTCCTCCCACGACGGCTTTTTGGGTATAGCCGGCGCGGCGAGTTGGGAGAGGGCGACGTTTGGCAAGATAGCGAACGAGCACACGGGAGGCCGCTTGTTTTGCAGTAGCTTGGACTTGCTCTGTTTGAGAAGCACCATCCCCCCAATCACTCACAGTATTCAATGGTTGGCTGAGCTTGGACCCATCTCGATATAAGGCAACGGCTTTCAGCATGGAGGTCCAAGATGTCAGGTAGGCTTCTTTGACAGCCTCGACTGTGGCCTCGGCTGGCATATTGATGGTTTTGCTGATCGCGCCACTGATGAATGGCTGGGCCGCGGCCATCATTCGGATATGGGCTGCAGGAAGAATGGAGCGTTGGCCTATTCGCCCGCATCGGTTGGCACAGTCGAAAATAGAAAGGTGTTCGAGTTTGAGATGGGGAGCACCTTCTACCGTCATCGTCCCGCAACAGAAATCCGTGGCAGCCAGAATTTCTTCTTGTGTGAAGCCAAGATGTTGCAGGATGTTTAACTGAGGATTGTTGAGTTGTTCTTCAGAGAGGCCCAATTTTTCACGACAGAATTCTTCTCCCAACATCCATTTATTAAACGCAAAATTAATGTCGAAGGCTCCATCAAGTCCGGACTCAATTTTTTCAAGAATGGTATGGTCGAACCCTTTGTCTCTCAACGTTTCATGGTTGATAAAGGGAGCTTTTCTAAGCGTACGCGTCCCTGTTGCATAGGTGACGATATCTTGAATGTGTGTGGGGCTATATCCCAGATGGCGCAACGCCGGTGGTAAGCTTTGATTGATGATTTTGAAATACCCGCCGCCTGCCAGTTTCTTAAATTTGACTAACGCAAAGTCAGGCTCAATGCCGGTGGTGTCACAATCCATAACCAAGCCAATTGTGCCAGTGGGTGCGATCACCGTGGCTTGTGCATTGCGATACCCATATTGCTTCCCGAGTGCTAATGCACGGTCCCACGACTTCTGTGCGGCGATGAGTAAATCTTCAGGGCATTGATCGGTTTGAATGCTCCGTGGCGCGATGGTGAGTCCTTCGTAATCGTCAGGTTGGCTGGTTGTCGTCGCACGTTGATGATTGCGCATCACACGGAGCATCGATTCCGCATTGCGGGGATAGGCCTTAAACGGGCCTAATTCCTTGGCCATTTCCGCCGAGGTGGCATAGGATTCTCCGGTCATCAAGGCCGAAATGGCACCGCACCAAGCGAGCGCTTGTGGGTCGTCATAGGGAATTCCCAATTTCATGAGTATCGAGCCAAGATTGGCGTAGCCCAATCCAAGGGTGCGGTAGGTGAAACTTTTTTCGGCGATGGCTTTGCTGGGGAATCCAGCCATGAGTACGCTGATTTCCAGGACAATGGTCCATAGTCGAACACCATGACGAAATCCTTCGATATCAAATTGACCTTCTGGACTAAGAAAGCGCCCAAGATTCAAGGATGCCAGATTACAGGCCGTATCGTCTAAGAACATATATTCACTACATGGATTTGAGGCATTAATCCTGCCATCTTGAGGGCAGGTATGCCATTCATTGATCGTTGTGTCGTATTGAATGCCTGGGTCGGCGCAGGTCCAGGCGGCCCAGGCAATGCGGTCCCAGAGGTCTTTCGCAGGGATGGTTTTATGGGTGGCTCCGTCAGTGCGGCGGGTTAAGGTCCAATCGCCGCCAGACTTGAGGACGTCAAAAAAATCATTGGGGACTCGGATGCTGTTATTAGAATTTTGCCCAGAAACGGTTTGGTAGGCTTTGCTATCCCAATTCGTATCGTATTCGTGAAACACAAAATGGGTGAACCCTTCTTGTGCATAATTGAACATGCGTTGAATGTACGGTTCTGGGACAGAGACCTCGCGAGCCGCTTGGATGGCTTCCCTCAAGGCTGTATTATCGCGTGGATTGGTTTCGATAAGAGTGTTGCCGTCAGCCTTGACGACGTGACAGGCTTTGAGGACGTGGTTGAGATGGCGTGCGCACACTTTTGACCCAGTAACCATAGCAGCCACTTTTTGCTCTTCGACGACTTTCCAATCAATAAATTCCTCAATGTCAGGGTGATCGAGGTCTAGGCAGACCATTTTTGCCGCACGTCTCGTTGTGCCTCCAGATTTAATCGCCCCAGCAGCTCGATCACCAATTTTGAGAAAGGACATGAGTCCAGAAGACCGTCCGCCGCCGGATAAGGCTTCGCCCCCAGCTCGGAGTTTGGAAAAATTGGTGCCAGTGCCTGAGCCATATTTGAACAGGCGGGCTTCACGAACCCACAAGTCCATAATCCCGCCTTCATTGACTAAATCATCAGAGATGGCTTGGATGAAGCAGGCATGAACTTGAGGTCGTTCATAGGCATTCCGTGTTTGTTTCACACGGTGGGTATCCGGATCCACATAGAAATGGCCTTGTGATGGTCCAGATAATCCGTACGCAAAATGCAGGCCGGTATTGAACCATTGCGGCGAATTGGGAGCAGCCATTTGCCAGGCCAACATGTAACTCAGTTCATCCTCAAAGGCTTGGGCATCGTCGGATGAATCAAAATAGTTGAATTTTTTCCCCCAATCAGTCCAGCATCCCGCAAGTCGGTGGAAGACTTGTCGAGCATCCCGTTCACCGCCAAGAATGGGCCCACCCTTTTCGTTCAGAAGGGGTTTGCCTCCATCGTCATATTGAGGCACACCTGCTTTGCGAAAATACTTTTGCGCTAAGATATCGATTGCTAATTGAGACCAATGTTCTGGAGCTTGAATATTGTCTTGATGAAAGACCGCAGAGCCATCAGGGTTTTTGATTTCCGAGGATCGGGCAGAAAAGGGAATGTTCTGATACGGGCTTTCGCCAGTTTTTGTAAATCGACGCTCAATTTTCATGAAAAGGCTCCTTTAGAAGACACTCGTAGGAGTGGGGTATTACTGCCGGTCATCCATGTTTGCTGCTATCCCTATTTTGTTCTGTTGTTCCCAATTGTCAGGCTCGTGAACATTCCGGTTGGGTCGAGGATGGGAAAGACTGAGCATGTAGAGGATCATGCTCATCCCAAGACCCAATTTGGTGGCACATTCTTTTAGGGTGTTTTCAAAAGAATCTGTGCCCTCTAGAGTCTGAGCTCACAAGCTATGTCACAACCGAAAATATGTAGAAAAAAATAGGAAAATAAGACCGGAAGAAATAATTGGATAAATCCAACGACCCACAATCTATAGAGGTTAGTGAAGATTGTCAACACTAAATGTTGTGAAATGTGGGTTGTGCATGTGGGTTTCTGTGCAGAACTTGTGAGTTAAGAAAACCTGAATATTGATGCGGAGTTGAGAGAGAAATAGTGCTAGTTATCAACAGGCAAATATGAGCGAAAAATCGGTTATGCACATGAATCGTTGTGGGGGAAATATTTTTTATTGATTGGGAGAGCAGAGACTATCCAAAAGGGGGCGGCATTCAGTCGATTGTGTCGACAAAAAGCAGCAATGCTGACAAATGCGTGCTGGTCGGACGTTTGTGCCCAACCAATTTTTGATATAACGTCTTGTTTTTGCAGTAGGCAAGGCAAATGGGATGAACCAAGTGTTCATGCATACGATACATAACGTCAATATTTATTACGAAGGAGTGGGCCATGTATGTCTGGAACAAACGATTGGTGATTGGGTTGTTGGGCGCATTTATCGTGTTAGAAGCGATTTTTTTCTTGATGGCCGGGGGCGGGGAGGGCAGTCAGTTACATGTTCGGACGACCCAATGGATTACGGTCAACTATATTCTGCTCGTGATTTGGGTTTTTGTCTGGATGATTGATCAGGCCAGAGTGCGTGGGAAAAATGTGTGGGTGTGGTTAGTGCCATATCTCATCTGCCCGCTTCCGACGCTGGTCGCGTTCATTCTTATGCTGCAACGTCGAATTGGCTAAGCGAGGTTAGCCAATCACCACACGAGACTGGGCATACCGATAGCGTTTGTGGACCGAAGTTTTGACGGCAGACAACCCTATCACCAGTGGGCCGAACCGTCCTAAGAGCATGGACAGTATGATCATCACTTTACCAAAATCTGTGAGAAGTGCAGATAAACTCCGCGTGCCTCCGTCTCCCAGCGACATGCCTACGATCCCCATGGCTGAGGTCACTTCAAACATTAATGATAAAAATGGCTGTGATTCGGTCGAGGTGAGCAGCAAGGTCATGCCCGTAATCAGGGCCAGGGCTAAAATCGTCAGGCAAAGGGCTCGAGTAATCAGGTCGGGAGGAATACGCCGGTGAAACACTTCTACATCAGGATCGCGCTTGAGCATACTCCAGATGGTCAGAAAGACGATGGCGATTGTGGTCGTCTTAATCCCTCCAGACATGCTGCCTGGTGACCCACCGATAGCCATTAAGATGAGGAGGAAATAGAGGGTTGGTTCCCGCATGTCTCCTAAGTTGAGGGTCGTAAATCCTGCGGTGCGTGAAACGGTGTGAAAATAGGAGACCGTGAGCGTCTCGCCAATGGAGAGCGATTGCAATGTGGCAGGATTATTCCATTCAAGAAGGGCAATGCCGAGTGTGCCAACGGCAATCAGTATCCCAGTTGTCGCCACCACCAATTTCGTATGCGTGCGAAAACGGAACCTGGTCTTACGATAATTGTCGAGGAGATCTTCAAAGACGAGGAAGCCAATACTCCCTAAGACGACTAACGTTGTCACGATGGCATTAATGGTCCAGTCGGTTTGAAAAGAAATGAGGCTGTCAGAAAATAATGAGAATCCTGCATTATTGAACGCTGAGATCGCATGAAAAATCCCGTAATACAGTGCCGTATCCCAGGGATGATCAAAGGCAAAGCGGATGGTGAGGAGTATTGCACCAACTCCCTCGAGGGTAACCGTGATGAGAAGAACGAGCTTGACGAAGCGCACGAGGCCTTGCATGTCCATCGTGCTCATGGTTTCCGAAAGCATCATGCGATCACGCAAGCCAAGTCGGCGTCCCAACAATAACAGGATCATGGTGGCCATCAAGGCATAGCCGAGCCCGCCAATCTGGATCAGGAGTAATATCACGCCTTGCCCAAAGGCCGTAAAATCTTGTGGGGTATCCATGACGATAAGGCCAGTCACGCAGACAGCGGATGTGGCGGTAAAGAGGGCATCAATCACTCCAAGATTGGTGCCAGGAGTGGTGGCAAACGGAAGCAGGAGTAGGCAGGCACCAAGTACGATCAGCCCAAGGGCGGCTAGGGCGACCACTTGTCCCGGCAGCAAGCGAATGCCCACGAAGCGGGAGATGAAGAGTTTCCCAAAACCGACATTCATGGCATTAACCAGGCAACTCCGAGAAAAATGGCAAGAAATAGGCTTTGTTCAGGGCAGACATTTGTGAATGAGGGCATATGACGGTGGTGTAGGCACGCGCAGGAGGTATGGTCAACACGCGTTGTGGATCCAGATGCAAGCGAGGCTCGAATTGTTGTCGAGTATGGGTCAATTCAGAAAAATACTAGCATGTTCCTGAGGTAATGGGAACTAGAGACGGGGCGATCTTGTTGTAGGGAAAGGGCTTCTCTATAATCTCGAACGTATGCTGACATCGATGACTCAACAACCGCGAGTGGCGTTTTCGACGATAGGGTGTCGTTTGAATCAAGCGGAAACCGCTCTTTTGAAAGATGGGTTCCGACGCCGTGGGTTTACACCTGTGGAATATGGGCAAGACACGGATGTCTTGGTGCTGAATTCTTGTACCGTGACGGAAGGGGCGGAGGCGGAGTGCAGACGTCTGGTTCGCCAGACGCTTCGTCAGTCCCCACAGGCTTTTGTCGCGGTGACAGGATGTTATGCACAAACCGGCTTGGATGTGCTTCGACAAATTGAAGGCATCGATCTGATTGTCGGCAATCAATTTAAGATGCAGCTACCTGATATCTTGCCGCCTATTCCGTTGCACGTCAAACAAGAGACACCACAGGTCCATCATGAGCGTATGGATTATGAAAATTTTTCTCTTGAAGGGGTGGGAGACTATTCAACGACCCGTGCAAATTTGAAAATTCAGGATGGCTGTCAGTTCATGTGCGCCTTTTGTTTAATTCCGTTTGCCAGAGGTCGACAACGAAGCCGATTGATTGATGATGCTGTTAGAGAGGCAGAACAGCTGGTCGAAAGAGGGCATCGTGAATTGGTGTTGACTGGTGTCAATATTGGGCAGTATCAGGATCACGACATTGATCTCCTCGGTTTGATCACTCGACTTGAAGCCATTGAAGGTTTGGCGCGTATTCGTATTTCTTCCATTGAACCCACGACGATCCCGAATGGACTGTTGGACTATATGAAGAGCTCGCGCAAACTCTGTCGGTTTCTCCATGTCCCGCTACAAAGCGGAGACGATACGATTTTGCAAGCCATGAATCGGCGCTATTCAGTTCGAGAGTATCAAGAAGCCATGGAGACCGCTCTTCGAATGATTCCTGATGTGTGTTTTGGGACAGATGTGATGGTAGGGTTCCCTGGAGAGAGTCAACGGGAATTTGGGAATACAGTCGCATTTTTACAGGGCTTGCCGTTTTCATATCTGCATGTGTTCAGTTATTCACCCAGACCGGGAACTGCGTCAACCAAGATGCCGGATCCGGTCTCTTCGGACGATATCAAAGCACGGAGTCGGACATTACGGGAATTGTCTTGTCAAAAGCGGGAAGTCTTTCATCAGAAATTCTTAGGGCAAGAGCTTTCAGTCTTGTTTGAAGAAGAGGCTGATGGGGTGTGGCCTGGTTTGACTGATCATTATCTTCGGGTTGCGGTGCGTTCCTCT
>JAJDBS010000171.1 GCA_029261235.1 Nitrospirales bacterium | reverse complement strand
TCGGTTTGCCGAGGGATTGATATACGAAATGCGCTCCTGAAGATCCATTTCGATGACCGGATTAGGATTCATTTCTGGAAATGTCGCCAAACGAGCAAGCTCTCGATTTTTCATGTCTTGGCTCACCATGAGCCGCTTGAGCGCTTTGGTCCGATCTTCCAACAAGGTAGCCGCTTGTGTGGCCACGCCGACCAATTGCTCCACTTCTCCTTCTTTGGAGTCCATGTCTCGTTGATGAAAACCCTGACTACTGGGTAGGACGTTCTCTTCGGTGACTTGAGCCACCGATTGCAGTTTCTCAATCAGGTCCTCCAAAATTGGCAAGATCTGGAAAAGCCCTTTTCTCACTCCAAAAATGGCGAGTCCGATAAAGAGGATCGACATGATCATCAGCCCAATCCACAAGTCCCGTTCTTTTTCCTGAAGCCGATTGAGTGAAAACCCGACACGGACCCACGCAACAATTTCGTCATCAATCAACAAGGGCTCAATCACGACAAACATCTTGCCGCCAGCAGTGTCATCCACCAACACTTGTAATTCTGAGCCCAGGTTCTGCGCTTTCTTCAACTGTGAGTCTTCCACCACTGTCCCAATTGTCGTCGATCGAAGGGAAGCGATGATCATATTGTCTTCGTCCAGCACTTCTAAGACTTTTAGATCATCATCTTCAGCATAGGCCGACATAGACTCTTGAATACGAAATAAATTATCTAAAATGGCCGCAGCCCCGACCGTAGAAAAGGTTCGGGCCACCGCGACCCCTCGATCGCGAAACGCCTCTTGCAGTAATTCGCGTTGACCATAGCCAATCAAGACCGCACCAACTAATACCAACAGTCCTATCGAGAAGGTCAAATTGGTGGTAATACGGAAGACTAAACTGCTCCGCCATTTCCCTAAAAACCAGTTGACGGCTGAATTCTTATTCTCAAGCATCTCGCTGTCTCAAAATGGATGACATCATTGCCAGATGAAAACCCTTTCACTCAGGCAGACATCATGTAGAGCCGCGCAAGGCGCACCAAGGCGACCTACTCTTTCATAATCATTTTCGGCTATTAAATATTGATTCTGAAGGATATTTCAGTGTATGAGGCTGAGTGCCTGACAGGATGTTGAGGGAACACGTTGAATGATTGTGGAGGGAACAGAGGCAGAAATTAAGGATAAGTAAACTTGACCTGAACGGCGCCTTTTTCCGGGACATTCACGACTTTTTCCAAAATACCCAGCGCCTCGTGCCACACGCGAATCGGATGTTTGCCTGCGGGAATACTTTCAATGCGAAACATCCCAGTTTGATTGGTCATCGAATAATACGGATGGTCAAACACATGCAGAGAGCCCTCCATAAAGACATGTTTATCGCACCGAATGGTATGGAGCCCAGGCCGCTTCAATCGTTTAACAATAGGATTTCCGCCAGGAACTTGCGCGACATTGAGGAAGGTTCTTCCACGATGCTTGATATGTGTATTATGAAGAATAGGGTCTTGATTCCGTATTTCAAGCTCCTGCCCCTGTCGAGCCATACCAATGCGTGGAGCAAAGGCGCACCGCGTATTTAAGACTGGACGTTCCATCTCCATGGCCTCCTGTCCTACATCTTTGATTCCTTCTACACTCACGACAGCATCACTGAGGGCACCCTGTGCATCATGTATCTGAACGGTCTGGATACTGACTTCAGCCCCACAATGCTCTTGATCTTTCAGCACCTTCAGCACGTTCGAAGGCGGTTGCATTCCCAGATAATGCACGGTCCCCTCAAGTGTGCCGGCATAGATCATCTCCAACTGTCCCATGCCTGGAACGACCCCATATCCAAGAACAAAGAAGATGCTCGTCAACAGGAGTCGATGAGTGAGTACGACAGACTGACTACACATGTGAATCGAATTCATTTGGACAATGTCATCTTCTCAGTTATTCATGGTGGGACAAAGACAAAATATAGTTGGCCAAATGCCAGGCATCTTCTTTATGACCTGCCAATTGACTTTCATATGAAGGCATCGGGGTCCCATCCAACCCGGTGAACAACGTTCGAACCATGTCACGCACGGTCGTTCCGTTTTTCCAGCCAGTGCGATTGGTCAAATCATTTGGTGAAATCAGCAAACCTCTACTATCTTTCAACTCTCCCGCCAACGCAACACTACCATCACCTCGAGCCTGTTTCCCATGGCAACTGGCACAATCCATCTCCTCAAACAAGGCTTTGCCGCGCTGTATACTCGCTGCGGTGGACGGAATGGGAGAACCATTGAGTGAAATCGATTCTGGTGTCTCTTCCTGAAATCCTGAATAGAAAGTCTTGATGTAAGCCACCACTTGCCAGCGTTGCTCGATGGATAGCCCACTGAACGAGGGCATAGAGCCTGGAATTCCATCGGTCACCGTACGAAACAGATCTTGATCTACGGGAAGACTTCCTGAAACAGTGGAGCGAAATTTATAATTGCCGACCGTAAAATCTCTGGCGCGCGATGCAGAAAAAGCCGCATTGTAAAATGCCGCCGGCCCATCCCCTTTCCCAGAAGCCCCATGACAGATTAAGCACGATCGTTCATAGATGGTACGGCCATCCTCTACCATGTTCAACGAGGTCATCTCGGAACCACCAAAAGCCGGTTGAGCCATCCCAAGCATTAACAGAGCCCACCCAAAACGTTTCATGAAGATGTTCATGTTTACCTTCTTCTTTAAAAGACGATAGACAGATCGACGGAAAATCGATTTCGAAGATTACGAGCAGCGCTAGTGCCCCCTTCGACATTGCGCACATTAAAATCATCTCGAACGGTAAACGCCATATTCGATCGCAAATAATATTTGGCCTGCACCCCGACAAACGTCGCACTTTTCCGTGTAGCCAAAAGACCCCCGGCATCCAAATGATCATACCGTGTCCCGAGTAACAGCCGGTCGGTGACCATGGCATGCGCCTCCACCGTCACACCCGTCGCGGTTGAGTCAAAAGTCGACTCCATCCCGCTAGGCAAGTCCGTCACTCGATCAATGGTATATGCCCCATAAATATCTAGCCACTTATAGCGCATGCGCGCGCCAACACCATAGCGACTCCTACTGACATCAGCATTCGTCGAAACTTTGGCGTTATGATTGCCAAAGTAGGCAAATCCAGAAAGATTGGCTGAAAAATCATGCGACTGGGCATAATCAAATCGAGTCATCACATACCAATCCTTGGAATTATTTGAGTCTCCTGCGCGTTCATTACCTCCGTTAAGCACACCAACTTGATACAAAAACCAATCACCAAATGGGCGCCCATGAATATCGATACCCACTTCTTCTGGAGAGTTAAACAATGTCGAGTCATAGGGTTGAATAGCCGTCCGACTACGATTAAATAATCCATAAAATTTTGAAGCGTACGCGCTTTGAGTCAGGGACCACCGATTTACCGTTGGAGTGGAAAAGGCTCCAAAGGGTGGTGCGAGTTTCGGCCCAATGGGAACAAACTGCGGACGTCCGCGGGCCATGGAGAAATATGCTGATGGATCAAACCGCCCCACACGCAGATGGCCCCAATTCATGCCTCCGAGATTATTCAACGTGACAAAGGCACGACCGAGCTCCAACTCGCTCGACCGGCCAAAAATCGTCGTGGTCTCAACAAAAAATCCGACATTGTTGGTAATCGTCCCAGCGGTAAAGAGCCGGAGAATGGTGGGAGACCCTAATTCCGTTTGATCACCAGAACCTTCGATCTCTCGCTTCAGTTCTGTATGTTCAATGCCAGTTGTGGCAAATAACACCCCTAAATAATTAGATACCTGATCTAAGGTTAAATCTCCATATTTCAGTTTAGCGACAATGCCCCCATCTTCCGTCCCCGGCATTTGATAGCCATTTTCCAAAAACTGCTCTCCAAAAGGATTGAGACGCGGTTGTCGGGTGTGACACACATGACAATTGACTTCGTATTTTCTTGCAAAAGCTGGGATGGCCTCAGCCTCAGATATACACCCAGCGAGCGAGGTGGAAAATAGTACAAACGCTAAGGCCAACGCTGTCTTGAGACATGGCTGAAAGAATCTTTCACCATATGCCATAGATCTATCTCTCTTGGATAAGATGTGAGGACTGAAAGTCCAGTGACCAGGGAATCCCTTCGCTGTCCTTTCAGAGGATCATTTCTATAACTTATCGAAAATTAGTGTTACATTCTTTAGATCTTATGTCATTAGATTACTGTTGAGAAAAAGGCTTTCTATGACGCTCTCAGATGGATTATTGAGGATCACGACCATGATCCTTTCAATGACAATCGGCTTATTAGCAGTTAGTTGCACATCAAGCTCATCAACAACACGATTCCTTGTGGATCAACCCGATCGGACCGTAGGTATGGAAGTTACCTACCGGGAAGGATCGCCTGAATACTCACATCCTAGGAATCTTAGTCCAGGAGTATTAGAATTAGCCTTGAGTTCTATCAAAGTGCAGCCCTCGTCACTCCTTGATCGTATCGCTGGCGCGTCCTCTCACGCACAGGAAGCATTCACAAAAGAACAACGAGAATTTTTAGCTAACCAACTTTCAACAGCATTCCAAAAGGCCACGCCACTAGAGACAGTCACATTTCAATGGTCTACATCACGAGGCAATGGCATTTGGGAAATCACATCCGGCGGCCTTTATCTTCAAGAGAATCATCTACACCTCATGCTGCCAAATTATCGTCACACGGTTTCAGGCAAGCCCCAATCTCAGAAACCGAGGAGTCATCCTCTGTCACAATTAGGCGAACCGCTTCATTCATTAAAAGTTATGGACCCTGGTCGACAGCTCAAACATGACATGCTCACTGAATTGTGGGCACCACAAACTCCTCATTTTGTCTTTGCCCTCAATGAATTGACCAATACTCCTCTACCCTCTGGTAATCAGCAAGCAGAACCATTTGCCGAATCACTCAACTCTAGCAAATCCATCAAACAACGACTCAAGAGATTAGAGAAACTGCGACAAGAAGAACTTCTCTCAGACAAGGAATATCAAGACAAACGGCAAAAAATTCTTGAAGAACTCTAGAGGAAAACCGTGAAGCGTTAGGAGTAAGGGGATGGGGATTCAAGAAAATTAGTGAAGATTGAAGGCAGAGGGGCTGGCTTTACTATTTTATATCGAATTCTTCCTTCTCACTCTTTACGCCTAACCCCTCACGCCTTACGGATTTTTCATTGATAGCTTTCTGCATCGGAAGGAAACTTTCCACATTCCACTTCTTCTTTATATCGCGTAAGAGCCTGAAGCGCATCGGCTTTCAAATGGGCATAGGGCTTCACAAACTTCGGGACGAAGTCATCGAACAGGCCTAAAACATCGTAGAGCACGAGCACTTGCCCATCGCATCCCTGCCCAGCCCCAATTCCGATAGTCGGAATGACTAGTTCTTGAGTAATTTTCTTTGCCAATGAGCTTGGAACACACTCCAACACCACGGCAAATGCGCCTGCTGTCTCTAGTGCTTTCGCTTCTTGCAAAATTTTATCAGCCTCGGCTTGTTCTTTGCCTCTGACTTTATAGCCTCCGGATTGATTGACTGATTGTGGCGTCATCCCCAGGTGGCCCATGACTGGAATGCCAAAATTCGCCATGGCTTGAACACGATCAACTACCGAATGGCCTCCCTCAAGTTTCACTGCTGCAGCGCCTGCCTGCAGAAGTCCTCCTGCATTCTTAACAGCCTCCTCCACACTCACTTGATACGACAAAAACGGCATGTCCCCAATAACCAAGGCTCGTTGCGCGGCACCAGCAACCATTCGAGTATGATAAAGCATGTCATCCATGGTCACCGATAAGGTATTGGACTTTCCTTGTACGACCATGCCAAGAGAATCTCCAACTAGAATGACTTCCAGCCCGGCTTGCTCCACAATTTGGGTAAATAACGCATCATATGCCGTCACCACGGTTATTTTCTTACCTTCTTGTTTCTGTCTCTGAAATTCAGGAATCGTGAGATGGCTCATAGTATTTCCATTTTAGCTAACGTCTATTGTTCAGCGAACCGTTTAGCAGACTCCAACGTATTTTGAAGAAGCATGGCAATAGTCATTGGTCCAACGCCACCAGGAACAGGCGTGATCCAGCCAGCTCGTTCTTTCACGCGATCAAAATCCACATCCCCAGCAAGCTTCCCCGTTTCCAATCGGTTAATACCCACATCAATCACCACCGCCCCTTCTTTGACCATATCCGCAGTGACAAAGAACGGCTTGCCAATCGCGGCAATCACGATATCGGCCTCACGGACGACCGAGGGAAGATCCTTCGTCCGAGAATGACAGATGGTGACTGTTGCATGTCGATGAAGCAGCAGCATTGCCACTGGTTTCCCCACGATATTACTGCGGCCAATGACCACCGCTTGTTTTCCTGAAATGTCGAGCCCCGTTGAATCAATCATATGAATGACGCCCTTCGGCGTGCAGGGCACAAAGACTGGATCGCCTGCCACCAATCTACCCACATTGACGGGATGAAAACCATCGGCATCTTTCTCAGGAGAAACAGCCTGTAAGATCGCTTTACTTTCAATATGAGCCGGCAACGGCAACTGAACCAAAATTCCATGAATCTTGGGATCAGCATTGAGCTGATGAATAAGAGCTAATAATGTTTCTTGTGTGGTCGTGGCTGGTAAAATGTGTTCTTCTGGATACAGGCCGGCTTTTTCGCAGGCAATTTTCTTATTTCTCACATAGACCGCCGAAGCCGGATCATCCCCGACCAACACCGCTGCTAGCCCAGGCTTTATCCCAGTAGCTTTTGTCAGCAGATCCACTTCTTGTGCGATGCCCTCTCTCAGCTTAAGTGCCAGCGATTTTCCATCAATAATTTGTGCAGACACGTGTTTCCCTTTTGTTGATATTCAAAGACTTTTAACAAGACTGAAATAGGTAATGGTCAGATGATTCACGATATCAGGCACTGAAAAACTTCGTCAACGCAACGCTTGCCATCCCGATTCTTGACACCTCCAGAAACCCTCACTTACCATGCCATGCACCAACAAATTTGCACTCATGCTGTTTGGCAAAGCACTTCCCAAGTCTCACCTAAGCCGTAAAGACGGAGTGAATCAATACAATGACTGATGATGTGCAGCCTGAAAGCGTATGCGCCAGCCTCATCCAGGATATGCGTAGCCTGCAGCTAGCCACTGTAGCAGCTGATGGTGCCCCTCATTGCAGTTACACACCTTATTTGCACCGAGCTCCTCACAGCTTTTACATCTTTGTCAGCCAACTAGCCGCGCATACTCGTCATCTGTTAGCAAGCGAGACTGTGTCGATTATGATCATCGCCGATGAACAGTCAACGTCTGAGATTTTCGCCAGGACCAGGGTCAGTTACCAATGTGCTGCCAAAAGGATCTCACCCGACCATCATGATTACGGATTAGTGCTAGACGAGTATCAAGAACGACATGGGAAAATGGCGGCATTGTTACGGCAACTGCCAGACTTCGTCCTCTTTCAACTGAAACCAATGAGCGGGCAGTTTGTGATGGGGTTTGGCAAAGCCTACGCCCTCACTGGAGATGATCTTTCGAAATTTGAACATACGCGCTCCGGATAGTCGGATTGAACGATATTCTGAGCCGGTTTACTGAAGGAAGCCAAATATGCCGCTGCCGTGCCTACCTCCCAATCAACATACTTTCACATGTATCACTCCAAGTCATGTGAATTCCTCCCCTTCAACCATATCGCTGACTTTTGTGGCTTTCGCATGTCTTTGGCTCTTGGGAATACAACATATTCACGCCTATGAAATAGCCAACCTTCAGTTTCCACAAAATATCATCGCAGACAACGGTGAAGTCTATTACATCGCCAACGCCAACGGAGATCCTGGAA
>JAJDBS010000018.1 GCA_029261235.1 Nitrospirales bacterium | reverse complement strand
AAGATGAGCGCTAAAGCCGACCCATACCATAAGGTAAGCCGAACACGTATCGAAGTGTTATTCACCCATCCGACCTCATCATATACCCACTCCCTCTGATAGTTTGAATTAAGCTTCGCTCTCGCCCCTTATCAATCTTATTCCGCAGATAACTAATGTACACATCGATCACATTCGTAAATGTATCAAAATCTAAATCCCACACATGCTCAGCAATCATCGAACGTGTCAAAACTCGCCCAGCATTTCGCATGAGATATTCCATCAGGGCATATTCCTTCATCGTGAATTCCACGCGCTGCTCACCACATGTCACCTCTCGTGTCACAGGATTCAGCACGACGTCATCCACTCGCAAAATACCTGAAGGGGCCCCGCCAGCACGTCGAAGTAAAGCCCGAGCCCTTGCCAACAATTCTTCAATCGCAAAGGGTTTGGTTAAATAATCATCTGCGCCGGCATCAAGACCTTTGACCCGCTGGTCGACCTCTGAACGTGCCGTTAAAATCATCACTGGCGTTTTCACTCCAGCAGCACGCGCACGCCTTAAGACCTCAACCCCAGGTAAACCCGGCAGCATTAAATCGAGAACAATCAAATCATAGTTGACCATTTGCGCCCAATCTAACCCACCGGCACCGTCCGCACAGACATCAACGGCGTAACTCTCCTCCTCTAATGCACGACGAATAAACGACGCGACTTTTGGTTCATCTTCGACAACTAAAATACGCATGCTAGAAAAATTCTACCATCTGGGCATAAGAAGGGAGAAGGGCAAACGTCCGAAACAATTCATAAACGTCAGGATCACTTAGTTCCAGGCATGACGCGAAAAAACAAGACCATGTATGGGGCTGTTGAATAAGACACATTCATGGCACAAAAATGTCTCCAGAGAGCTGTCGACTCTTTACCGACGAGAATGTTCAAAGAAGTCCGTCCAGCAAAACCGCAGCCCATCACGGCCTTCATCCCTCACTTCGACGGAGTAGGCTTGGCGAGCGGAGCGTTCTTCCAGTACGTGAGGACAGAAAAAGGCGAGAACACCGGTGACGACTTTTTTCAACTTTGCCATGCATGACATAAAAAAAGGCCTCGTCATACACATGACAAGGCCTTTTCTCTTCTCAAAAATCACTCTGGATTAAAGATGGTCAACCAAACTCCGTAGCTTGTGACTGCAACTAGGATGTCGGAGCTTTTTTAATGCTTTCGCTTCAATCTGTCGGATTCGCTCGCGAGTGACATCAAAATCTTGTCCAATTTCTTCCAAGGTATGATCGGTGCTATCACCAATTCCAAATCGCTTCCGAATGACTGTTTCCTCTCTTGGCGTCAAAACCCCTAAGGCATTGGCGATTTGACGTTGGAGGTCATAGCGATTGGCGGCATCCATTGGCGAGACCGCATTTTTATCTTCAATCAAGTCCCCTAATTGACTATCTTCTTTTTCCCCAATCGGGGTTTCCAAGGAAATCGTTCCCTTAGAAATATCTAGCATCATACGGACTTTTTCTGGAGTCAAACCCATCCGACCGGCAATCTCTTCAGGAGTCGGTTCCCGGCCCAATTGTTGAACCAATTGTCTGGCCGTCCGAGCAAGCTTGGTATTCGCTTCAATCATATGCACAGGGATACGAATCGTCCGCGCCTGATCGGCTATCGCGCGAGTCACACCTTGCCGAATCCACCATGTCGCATAGGTACTAAATTTATACCCACGCTGATATTCAAACTTATCAACGGCTCGCATCAACCCAATATTACCCTCTTGGATAAGGTCAATAAATTGCAAACCACGATTGGTATACTTTCTCGCAATACTCACGACTAAGCGTAAATTGGCTTCAATGAGCTTCGCTTTGCCGCGCTTCACTTTCTCTTCAGCTGTGCCTAAAATCATCAAGGCCGATTTAAATTCATCCATCGGCATGGCTAACACATCATCCTCAATACTTTGGATAGCCTCTTTAGCCGTCGCCACGTCTTTCTTCAGTCGCTCGATTTCTTCGGGAGTTAACTGCGGCTTTCTTCTGCTTGCCGCTTT
This sequence comes from Nitrospirales bacterium, assembly GCA_029261235.1. Classification (GTDB taxonomy): domain Bacteria; phylum Nitrospirota; class Nitrospiria; order Nitrospirales; family UBA8639; genus Nitrospira_E. Next base: position 58,943 of record JAJDBS010000018.1, on the reverse strand, counting down.
TGAAACCGCCTTGGGTTTCTTCCCGATGACCTGAATCCCATCTTGACCAGCAATACCCAACTTCTTCGTATTCCGTGTGATGACTAAATCAGCCGAGCGGATGTCCTGACCTAAATCTTTCACTCGTTTCAACATCGAATCTTTCACACGTTGATGTAGATTTAATGATTCCACTTGATCAACGAATTGATCCGTGAGAGACGTTAAACGTTTATCAATTTGAGTTTGCTTCGTCTTGGGTGCTTCTTTTTCGCGATTTTGGGCATAGAGAGACACGAGATTTCGACCAAGCTTGCGCACGGTGGTCAAGCTTTCGAGTGTCCGCTGCCGAAGCTCTTCATTCTCCTGCTCTACAACCGCAGCGTCTTCTTCAACTTCTTCCTCGTCCAACGTTTCCTGCAATAACACAATATCCCGCACTCGAATCTCCTCTAACTTCAATTGATCATGAAGCGACTCGAGGTATTGAATACTGACCGGCATACCATAGACAGAGCAGGCCAAGTCTCGCTTACCTTCTTCAATATGCTTGGCAAGCTCAATTTCACCCTCACGTGTGAGTAAGGGGACTCGACCCATTTCCTTCAAATACAATCGAACCGGATCATCAATTCGAGTAGGCTCTCCTGGGGTCAAATCAATATCCAAGGAAGACTCAGGTTCGTCCTCTGCGTCATCAGCATCTTCAAGACCTGTACTCTTTTTCACAGAAGCCAACTGCAAGACTGTCCGTTTGACAGGGTCAATCACTTGGATGCTTGCCTCATGCAACGCACCCATAATCGCATGTAACTGTTCAGAGGTGATTTGATCGGCAGGAAGAATATTCGTCAAATCCTTCACGGTAATCAGGCCCTTGGGACGACCGAGTTCAATCAACTGCTGAATCACCTCTACCAATGCTGTCGTTTTTCCCATGCGTGGCTCCTTAGATATTAGTAGCGAGTCTCAATCATAACACTTTTACGTAAACCCGATAACAACGATGCACATCGTTGATTTTTTTTGTCAAATAGTAGTGCTTAAATCTTAAAAAACTCTAAAAATCCTGTTTCACCTGCAATCACAGCCCCCCATAACATTCATAGACTCCTGACCTGATGCGCTGTGCAGGCATAACCAGAAGTGAACAATATGATTGGCTATAAATGTTGGACGAACTGCGAGAAGGCGCAATTTGAGGACACTATACGCAACATCATAACAGAAAGTAAATGGATTTCATTGAAAATATTAAGAAATTTCTACTTTTTCACTGAATTTTATTGCCTAATTGTTACACGCTATTCCAGGAATGAGTTTTCAGCATAAAACAATCATAACAATCTAATTTCATTGAAAATTTATTGAATGACTCATGCTTCACCAACAGACGTATGCATAGATAAACTTCCCCTGAATCATCAAGAATGACCTGCAATATCCGAGAAGATACACAGAACCAACGATTTTTCACATATCGCATATAAATCTTGATGAATAAGCGATCGAGAGAAAGACTGACTCATGATTAAGCTCCTGTTAGTAGCAGATGATCACCAAGAAGCCTTGACGATTAACAATATGCTGAAGGAGGGGCTCCAAAATCAATTTACGATGGAGCAGAGTCTGTCGGTCACTGAAGCCTTAGATCTCGTTCAGTACCAATCCTTTCAAGCCATCATCTTGGATCTTCATCTACCTGAAGGCCAAAGCTTCGAATCCATTCCTCAATTTATCCAATACTGCCCGGGCGCTCCTATTTTGATATTGAGTAGTGTCGAAGACGAAGAACAAGCCATTTTTGCGGTGAAAAGTGGAGCTCAAGATTATCTCATCAAAGGGCAAACAAGTAGCTCAACCTTGTGCCGCGCCATTCGCTATGCGATGGAACGTCATCGTGCCACCCAGCGCATTACGCAATTGGCGCATTATGATCATCTGACAGGCCTCGCGAATCGTGGGCTCTTCTATGAACGCTTAAACTGTGCAGTGGCTCGCTGCAATCGCAATGATATGGCGATGGCATTGATGTTTTTAGATTTAGATCACTTCAAAGCGATCAATGATACCCTCGGACATGAATGTGGGGATTCGTTACTGAAAACGGTCGCAACACGAATCAAAAAATGCATCAGGGAGATTGACACCGGGGTACGCTTAGGCGGTGACGAATTTGCCATATTACTCGAACAAATCATTTCGGTTGAAGATGTCGCAGCCGTGGCTCAGCGTATCCTTCAACTCCTCGCACAACCCATAATTGTGAACCACCATCAACTCCAGATTACCGGAAGCCTTGGCGTGACCATTTACCCATGGGATAGCGCCAATCCACAAGAACTCCTTTCTCACGCCGATGCAGCCATGTATCGAGCCAAAGCCCAAGGAGGGAACAGTTACCAGTTCTATACAGCAGGAATGAAAACTGCTGGACTTGATGGTTCTACACTTGAAGTCGAACTCAATCGAGCGTTGGCGAAAGAAGAATTCTTGCTACACTATCAACCGCAAATGAATCTCCAGACCAAGCAAATCATCGGTATGGAAGCCCTTTTGCGGTGGCATCACCCGTACCAAGGGCTGATTGGCCCGAATCAATTTATTCCCCAAGCCGAAGAGAATGGCATGATCATCCCAATTGGCGAATGGGTGTTACGTGCGGCGAGTAAACAAGCAAAATATTGGGAGAAACAAGGTTTCCCCAGACCCAATGTCGCCGTCAATCTTTCTGCTCGCCAAATTCACCATGGAAACTTACCAGCCCTTATCCAAGATATACTCAGTCGTTCCCATTTGGATCCAAGAAATCTCAAACTGGAACTGACAGAAACCTTTCTCATTCACGAAACAGAAGAGACACTACAAACCCTACATGAACTCAAAGACATGGGCGTGCAGCTCTTTATTGATGATTTTGGAGCCGGCTATGCATCACTGCGCTATCTCAAGGCCTTTCCCGTTGATGGCATCAAACTGGATCAAAGCCTTATTCGTGAACTTCCCCACAACACCAATGATGCCGCAATTGTCGAGGCCATCATTTCCCTAGGAAAAGCGCTGGGGCTGCAAGTCATTGCGGAAGGCGTAGAAACACAGGAGCAAGTGACCTTTCTCGAAGAACATGGTTGCGATGCCATGCAAGGCTATTGGCTCGCCCCTCCACTCCCTGCGAACGAAAGTTCTCAACACATGGTGGAAACCTAATACCTCAACTAAAAAAGAAGAAAGGCAATAAAACCCGCAACCAAATTCAGACTCCCTCTTCCACCCACTTCCTTTTCTTCCCTCATTACGGCCTTTTTTCCTTGTGCGTTTCCACTCTCACGGTTCCTCCATTCAAATAAGATACCTCCCCATTGAAACCGGTCTTCGGCACGAGTATGATGCCGCCCAATTGCACCTTTTTGGAGGGGGGGAGGCAAGACATTGCCGCTGGCATTCAGAGTGAAGGAGGAAATTACGCCTGGAGAATTGGCCCGCATGAAAAACTCATCCAACGTTCTCACGTCATTGCTCCTGTTGACGACTGCTTGTAACGTGCTTTGAATTGAATATGCAAAACCAACGTTCACAGACTCAGCTGACCAACTTCCTTCTTTTTATCGCTGCTAGCAATCCAACTGACCGATACACCTATCGTCAGTGGATTCAACGAGCCACGCCTATCAACCTTGATATCCAAGAAATAGAAAGTGGGGAGCAAGCCCTCGAAGCCTGTGCACACATGACTCCCCACTGCATTCTCCTCGATTACCATCTCCTTGATATGACGGGGGTCGATTTCCTGTCGAGGCTCAACGGCAAGCGCGCCACATCTGGCACTCCAATTATTTTTCTCATAGGGCAGGGTGACGAAGAAATCGCAGCACAAGCCATCAAGCTTGGCGTCCAAAATTACTTTATCAAGCACTCCCTATCAGAAGATTTCTTGACGCGCCATATTCATCAAGCCATCAATCAATTGAGCGCAGTCCATCGTCTTCAATCCCTGGAGCGTCAATCAACCACAATCTTGCAATCTTCAGTGGATGGCCTCGTCGTCGTCGACACCAACGGTCTCATCCGCTTCACCAACCCAGCGGCAGAACACCTCTTGCACCAAACAGCAGAGGAGCTCTTAGCTTCCCCGTTTGGGTACCCCTTGGTTCCCGGACAAACGAGCGAAATTAGCATTGCGCATCATCTCGAATCATCTACCTCTGTTGAAATGAGAGTTGTGCCGATTGAATGGGACAACGAGCCTGCGTATCTCACCTCATTACGAGATTTGACAGAACGTCGAAAAGCTGAAGAGGAACGACTACGTCATGAAACAGAACGGCAACATGCGCAAAAACTGGAAAGCCTAGGAGTCTTAGCGGGAGGCATTGCCCATGACTTCAACAATTTACTAATGGCGATCGTCGCTCGTGCAGGGCTAGCCTTGCGGTCCCTTCCATCGGATTCCCCGACTCGCACTCACATAGATATTATTGAAAAATCGGGGCTTCGTGGAGGAGAACTGGCGAACCAAATGCTAACCTTTGCTGGCCAAACGCAATTAGTGTTTCAGGCAATCAATCTGCAACAGTTCCTGAAAGATAGCCAATCATTCCTGCGGTCAACTGTTTCCAAGCGGATCACGTTAACATTCCAATTGGCAAACGAGCTCCCTGCTATCTATGGCGATCGGTCGCAACTTCGACAACTACTCATGAACGTCGTCATAAATGCAGCAGAAGCCATTGGCGAACAAGACGGTATGATCTCAATAACGACGAGTAGCCTGGATGCCTCTACGCAGGATTTTAGTGAATATCATATTATGGGGGATCTCCCAACGGGCTCATGTGTGTCGTTGAACATTCAAGATACGGGACATGGTATTCAGCCAGAATTAGTCTCTAAAATCTTTGATCCTTTTTTTAGCACAAAATTCCCCGGCCGTGGGCTAGGCTTAGCAACCCTCTTGGGGCTCGTGCGAGGCCATGGAGCCGCCATTGCCGTGCGCAGCCAAGTTGGTCTTGGGACAGAGTTTTGGTTCATGTTTCCCCGCAGCAAGCAACCCACGATGCAGCAATCTCCCTCTGTCACCTTGCCTGTGAACCCATCCTCAAACCCCACACCCACGAAGATCCTGATTGTCGATGACGAAGAAGATGTCAGAACAACCTGCTCACTGATCCTTCATGAAATAGGCTTTGATGCGCTCGTGGCTCAAGATGGAAAAGCAGGCGCTCATATTTTTGAACAGCATCATGGCCAGATTGCTCTCGTATTCCTCGACCTCACGATGCCACATGTAGACGGAGGGAAATTGGCAGAAAAAATCCGCGAGATGGATCAAGCTGTTCCCATCCTCGTGTCTAGCGGGTACACCGAAGAAGAAGCCATGAAACATTTCGCACAATCAACGATTAACGCCTTCATTCAAAAACCGTTTCAAGTCGAAGTCCTTATTGCCAAGATCTTGGAGCTCACTAAGACAGAAGTGAAAAGTGAAAAGTAAAATGGCAGAAAAACGCATTCACCCTGCTTTCACCTTCTTCCTTCTCACTTTTTATCTTGATACCGATATCCTCCACTCATATGCCGTTCCAGAGTTGACGACAACCCCAAATGATTACGATACAATGTGGAAGTCAGAATAGATTGATTCTCAGGATCTAATTCTCCGGCTCGCACAAAAAATTGAGTCGCCTCTTCATGTCGACCTAATTGATGCAACGCAAGCGCGGCATTAAAATGCGCTTCAACTAACTGCGCATTCACCTATATCGCGGACTGAAATGACTGAAGGGCCGATTCCCACTCACCACCATGATAAGAATCAATCCCCTTCAAATTGAGAGACGCGGCTTCCGATTCGGCCATGGGCAAAATCGCCAATGGCATAGACTTCGGGAAGCACCCACTGATGCCTAATAGACAAACCACCATCATCACGCTCAAACAACATGACCTCTTCCCTCTGCCGAATAGGTTAATCATGATTCATCCTTCATCTCAAGAGGTCATTCCATGACAAAAAACTCAGAATCGCCTAGGCCCATTATCAACCATGATGTCATCATTATTGGTGGTGGTTCCGCAGGCTATGCCGCGGCACGTACAGCCGAAGCGGAAGGCGCCAATATCGGAATCATTGATCACGGTCCACTGGGAGGGCTCTGCATTTTACGCGGCTGCATGCCAACCAAAACCATCCTTCGTTCATCCGATGTAGCCGCTCTCATTCGCCGAGCTCCTGAGTTTGGGCTGCATACCTCAGACCTGCAAGCGAATCTCAACGCCATTATTGATCGAAAAGATCGACTCATCAAGGAATTCACCGACTATCGAGTTCAGGCACTCAAACATCCTCGATTTACGTTGTATCAAGAAAAAGCGTACTTTCTCTCTCCAACAGTGATACAGGCGGGAGCCCATCACCTGACAGCCAAGACCTTCATTATTGCCACAGGATCGGTGATCTCCCATATTCCCATCCCTGGATTAGAAGAAGCTGGCTATCTCACGAGTGATGATGCCCTGGAACTTCGTACGCCTCCGGATTCCATGATCGTCTTAGGTGGCGGAGCTGTTGCTATGGAGCTGGCTCAGTTTTTTTCACGGATTGGCGTCAAAGTCAGCGTAATTCAGCGCAGCGCGCATATCTTGTCTCAAGTAGACCAAGACTTGGCCGAACCTGTAGAAAGCAAACTCAAAGAAGAAGGCATGACACTCTATACGAAAACATCGATCGAACGGGTGGCGAGATCATCTGACGGACAAAAAACCGTCCATTTCCTTCATGACGGGCAGCCTCAGCAGGTCACAGCCTCAACCATTCTACAAGCCCTAGGACGTCGACCAAATATTGACGGGTTACATCTAGACGCTGCCCAAGTAGCCATTCACAAGAATACCATTACCGTCAATGATTCAATGCAAACCTCGCAGCCACACATCTTTGCGATCGGTGATGTAAACGGATTGCATGAGATCGTCCATATCGCCATCGAGCAGGGGGAAATCGCCGGCTGGAATGCCATACATCAAGACCTCCCACTCAAACAATACGATGACCGACTGAAAGCACAAGTCACATTCACAGATCCCCAAGTGGCCAGCGTGGGATTATCTGAACGCGAATGCCAGACTCAAGATAGGCCATATCTCGTGGCATCGTACCCGTTTAACGACCACGGGAAATCTCTCTGCCTCGGCGAAATACACGGGCATGTGAAAATTCTGTGCGACCCACAATCAGGTGAAATTATTGGAGCCCATATCGCTGGCCCTGAAGCCTCTGAACTCATCCACGAACTCATTACCATCATGTATTTCCATGGTACCGTCAGGGACTTGCTCCTCATTCCTCACTACCACCCGACTCTTGCAGAAATCCTCACTTACCCAGCCGAAGAACTGGCAGATCAACTACCTTCCACATAATAGATCTATCATTCTTGATTCACCGCTGTTTTGCCACACCACTCACATTGATCGTTGTGAGTTTGGGCATCGCTCGGCAACTCCGAAACCATAGGCTTTCCCTGAATCACTCGAACCCACCAAGACGACTGATGATTCATGATCCACTTAGGCAACAAAAGAAAAACAATGACTAACAAACCTCCGGCTAACATGAGTGGCCATTGGACGGTCATTACCGCACTACCTAAATACGTCAGCGCAAAAGTAGGAGGTGCCATGCCCACAAAGGTTGCCAAGGCAAACGCCTTGAGACTCATCTTCGTCAACCCTGCACCATAACTCACAATATCAAAAGAAAACACAGGAACAAGCCGAGCCACAATCATCAAACCGATTAAATGATGATCCGAACATTGCTCGCAAAAGGTGATATCGCTTTTTAACCATCGGCTTAATACATCTCGCCCAAGGGCCCTGCCGATCAGAAAGCTGATGATGGCTCCAACCTCCGCGCCAATCAACACATACACCGCGCCCCCAAAAGGCCCATAGGCCGCCCCAGCCGCTAAATCTATCGGCAAGCTTGGAATCGGGCTGACGACAACTGCTAACGTCATCAAGCCCATCAAGGCAAAGGGTCCAGCAACACCCAAATCACTGAGGAGAGATGTTAAGTGTTCTGGATGAAGAATCTCCTGAAGGCCTGATACCTGAACAATGGCATACAACCCAGCGATGCCTAGTAGAACAAGCACCCATTTCCCAATACGAGAGGACATCAGCATCAGCCTAGATCTTCTTCTAGATTATTAGCAATGAATAATTGAGGTGGTACGCAGCGAGGAACAGTCTGGCAAGACAGGCTCTCGTTACAGACAACCTTGGCATAACATTTCTTCCCTAGTCGTAACAAATGTGCATGACCGCGGACTACAGGAAAGGAAAGCCAACATAGCTATAAAAAACGACCAAAATAATTCACTCATATCACTGGAGTATTATTATGAAAACCCACATAATGGCGTCCAACATGACTCAAGCAAACACCCCAATCACTGAATCGCCTAAATCCTCAACCGGGAAAATCCTCACTGGGATTATCTTCCTGTTAGGAATAGGGGCCTTTGTCTATTTTGACCTGAGCCAATACCTCTCGCTCGACGCAATCAAGGCTAATCGCGATCTTCTTTTAAACTATACCGAATCTAATTACGCACTTGCAGTGGCGGTATTTATTCTTGTGTACATTCTTCAAACGACATTCTCATTACCTGGAGGAGCCATTCTCACATTGACCGGTGGCTTCTTGTTCGGGAGCCTCATGGGAACCGTGTTTGTCAATATTGGTGCAACGATTGGCGCAACCTTAGCCTTTTTGGCCGCACGATATCTTTTGCGAGATTGGGTGGAAAGCAAATTCGGTGATCGACTCGAACCTATTCAGGCAGGATTTGCTCAAAATGCCTTTAGCTACCTGATGACATTGCGGCTTATCCCAGCATTTCCTTTTTTCTTGGTGAACCTCGTCTCAGGCCTCACACGGGTCAAACTCGGCACCTATATGATCGCCACATCCCTCGGGATCATTCCTGGCAGCTTTGTGTTTGCATTTGCTGGTCGCCAATTGGGTTCGATTAATTCTCTGAGTGAAATTGCCAGTCCTTCAGTCTTATTAGCCTTTTCCCTTTTAGGGCTCTTGGCTCTCATGCCTATCGCGTATCGCAAATGGACTGAAAAAAAGGAAGCCGCCACGAAAGCATAAAGAAACCATGATCCTACTCTATCTTTACAACACTTGAGGCACTCTATGACAACCGATCAAATAAAAGACAAGCAGAATTTGATTCTCCCCCAAGACGAATTCAATGAAGAACTCATCAAGAATGTTCACCCCCCTCAATGGCAAAACCCTACACCATCAGGCCGATATAACTTGGTCATTATTGGCGCCGGGACAGCGGGGCTCGTCACGGCAGCGATCGCCTCAGCTCTTGGAGCCAAAGTGGCCCTTATTGAGCGCCACCTGATGGGTGGAGATTGCTTGAACGTCGGATGCGTCCCTTCTAAAGGGATCATCCGCGCCGCTAAAGCGTGGCATGCCGTCAAAGAAGCCACAAAATTTGGGCTAGATGTCCCCCCAAACCTGGAGAGGGATTTTGGTAAGGCCATGGCCCGCATGCGTAAACTCCGTGCCAAGATTAGCCATGTGGACTCAGCTCACCGCTACACGAAGCTAGGAGTTGATGTCTATATCGGGAATGGCCAGTTCACGGGATCCGATACCATTGCGGTCAACGGCACCACTCTCCAATTTTCCAAAGCGGTTATTTGTACGGGCGCTCGAGCGGCCGCTCCACCGATTGCTGGACTGGAGGAAGTCGGATACTTAACAAACGAAACCGTGTTTTCTTTAACAGACTTGCCTCCACGCATCGGTATCATCGGCGCAGGGCCCATTGGCTGTGAGATGGCACAATCGTTTGCCCGTTTTGGCAGCAACGTATTTCTATTCGAACGATCTGATCATGTGCTTCCTCGTGAAGACAGCGATGCCGCAGTGGTCGTACAAGCGCAAATGAAGGAAGACGGAGTGCAATTTGTTTTCGACTCTCAGGTGCAGAGCATTGAACAACGAAACAACGATAAAGTCATCAAATATGAAACCAACGGGACCACCCAAGAAATCGTGGTCGATGAGATTTTGGTCGGAGTCGGAAGAGCCCCAAATGTGGAGGGACTGGGACTAGAAAAAATGGGCGTAGAGTTTGATCCTCGATCAGGGGTGAAAGTGAATGCTCGACTTCAAACAACCAACCCGAAAATCTACGCAGCCGGAGACATTTGTTTTCCTTTCAAATTTACGCATACCGCCGATGCGTTAGCACAAATTGTCATTCAAAATGCTCTATTTCCTCATCCATTAGGGTTAGGGTATGCCAGCACAGAGAACCTCATTATCCCTTGGGCCACTTATACACAACCTGAAATTGCTCATGTGGGCATGTATGAACAAGATGCGAAAACCAAAGGCATAGACATCGATACGTTTACCTTTCCTCTCAATGAAGTGGATCGCGCGATTCTTGATGGGGAGGACGAAGGCTTCGCTCGCGTCCATGTCAAAAAAGGCACGGATCAAATTGTAGGAGCCACCATTGTCGCCTCACACGCTGGTGATATGATTAGTGAATATACTGTTGCCATGAAAGGTGGGCTTGGATTGAATACCATCGCCGGGACCATTCACCCCTACCCCACCCAAGCCGAAGTCATTAAAAAAACCGCAAACGCCTGGAGGAAAACCACCCTCAGTGAGACAAAAAAACAATTCTTAACAAAGCTCTTTTCTTGGTCACGCTAACGGCAATCATGAATACATCATGCCTCGACTGAATCTTTTGAAAAGATTCCTTGCACTTGCCTTCGCGCTAGCCTTTCCACTCAACAGCTCGACGAGTGTCCTGGCCGAAACACATGAACAACTGGACATTGGAAAGTTTTCCCTCTCCCAACCTGGCACCACGTTTCCGTCAGGTTGGAAGCCGCTCACCTTTGATAAAATTCCAATACATACTCAATATACGCTGGTCAAAGATCAAGACCAGGTGGTCGTCAAAGCTGTTAGTCTTCAATCTTCTTCAGGTATGACCAGAGAAGTTACGATTGATCCCAAAAAGTATCCAGTTGTTCAATGGCGCTGGAAAGTCGAGAATATTTTAAATGGCGGAGACGTGACCAAAAAATCAGGAGACGATTACCCAGCGCGTCTCTATATTACATTCGAATACGACAGCAGCAGAGTGGGGTTATTTGATCGAGCCAAATATGAAACGGCCAAGATCCTGTATGGCCAATATCCTCCCATAAGAGCCATCACATATATATGGGAAAGCAAGAGTCCGATAGGCACCATGGTTCCCAACCCCTACACTGATCAAGTCACCATGATTGTCATTGAGAGTGGAGACACTCGACTGAACGAATGGATGACAGAAGAACGAAATGTCTACGAGGATTACATACAAGCATTTGGAGAAGACCCGCCAAAAATATCAGGAGTGGCCATCATGACGGATACCGACAACACCAAAGAGCATGCGGTTGCCTATTTCGGAGATATTACATTCAAGAAGAAGTGAGAGGTGAAAGACAAAAAATGAGAAGGAGAACAAGACTGCAAGCATGAAAAATTAATGATCAGAGCAACTGCTGCATTTTCACCGTTTCCGTTTTACTGACTCACGCATACTCCGGTTCATTTCCAGGTTTCCACTTAATGTTACATCCTGCGCTGGGACGTTGTTGACTCGTCACAGGTTGCCCTGTCAACACGGCATCAAGCGCCAGGCGTAAATCTCGGCCAGCGACAGGCTTACCGTTGCCTGGTCGACTGCTGTCTAGTTGCCCACGATAGATCAGGCTCCGTTCCTTATCAAAGACAAAAAAGTCTGGAGTACAAGCGGCAGTAAACGCTTTAGCAACAGCCTGTGTCTCGTCATAACAGTAGGGAAATTGCCAATCCAGTTGATTAGCCATATCCTTAAGGCGGGATGGTGCATCCGCAGGATAGCCACGGGCATCATTACTACTGACTCCAAGAATTCCAAGATTCTTCTCTTCGTAATCTCGAGCCAACCTGGTTAATTCATCCTGCACATGCACCACATAGGGACAATGACGGCAGATAAACATCACCAGCAACGCAGATTTTCCGCGAAAGGCATCAGGAGTAATGACCTGTTGGGTACGAACATCCGGGAGAGAAAAATCCGGCATTGCTGTCCCTAACGCGAGCATTGTGGATTCTTTCAACGCCATCACAACCTCCCTTGGAATTCTTATGAAAAAATGAGAAGCTAGCTGGAGCAGGAATTGTCTGACCATGATAACCAACGAAAGCTGGCTACTGCGGTGAAACGAAAACGAAAAGATATTAGTGAGAATCCGATGGAGGGTTCTCTGAGGATTGCTCTTTCTTCCATGTTCGAAAGCGGTTCATCAATGCCTCTTTAACCTCTGGAGGCACGGGCTCAGTAGGCAATTGGCCAAGGGTGGCTACGGTATACTTCATTTGACGCAAATAATTTCGGCATGCCAGACACAGCCCCATATGCATCTGGAAACGAACACGTTGGCTCAGCGAAAACGAACCTTCCAGATATTCGGTAATCAATTGAGCAACTTCTTTGCATGTGAAATTTCCGGCCATATAGCCCATAAGTTGTTGCTTGAAATTCTTTTCCATCGCGACTACTTATTACCTCCACGCACATAAGGATCTAACACGCGACGCACTTTCGTTCTTGCTCGATGTAACAACACACGCTGATTCGTCTCACTTATCGAGAGAATATTACAGATCTCTTCGGCACTAACCCCTTCGACATCCCGTAGAGTGATCACCTGCCGTTGATTATCAGGCAATCCACTAATAGCTTCTTCGATGGCCAGCCGACATTCCTTCGATAACAACGCACGTTCTGGGGTATCAGCTTCCCATCCTTGTGGAGGATCAGCCCAATGCCCTTCCCCAGAACCCTCGGTCACGAATAGAGAATCTTCAAGAGAGGGGCCATCGTCTCCATCGGAATCAGAGCCTGGCAATCCAAAGGGCACGTAACGCTTCTCTCGTGTACCTCGCGTCTTGGCTCTATTCGTAAGAATTCGGAATAACCATGTTTTAAAGGATGAGCGACCTTCAAAGCGACCGACCCCTTCTAACACCCCCATCCACGTTTCCTGCACAACTTCCTCCGCAACAGCACGGCTAGGAACAAAAGACATGGCTAACCGAAGTAATGAGCCTGAATATTCCTCCATGACAGCTGAAAACACGGTTTCATCACCTCGCTGAAGCGCCTGAACCAATCCAGCTTCATCAAGCTGAATCGTGTCATGCAAGGTCGGAACGCCTAACGCGACAAACAGACTGGAAGGCCATGGCCACAGAAATAGAGACATGGCGGAGATTATCCACTGGTGTCGCAGTGATAATCAAGAAGAATTATGAAAAGAAAGAGAAAGAACGAGAAAGGGAGAGAAACAGCTTTACGTATCTTGAAAGATTTGGGCAAGAATGCCTGTGCGGGTCGTACTCTTGGTTTTTTTCAGCAAATGCCTCACATGTTCTTTCACGGTATGTTCACTAATCTCGAGATGTTTAGCAATTTCTTTATTTGTCCAACCTTCACTAATGTACTTCACAATTTCCACTTCTCTATCAGTCAACCGGAAATGATCTTTGGCTTGGGCAGGAACATTACGCCGCTCGCGCCCGATTTTTTCCATAAGGATCAACATGCAGGCATCATCTGTTGGAGAATGAGGTGCCAAGGGAAACCCACGTAATAACACCGGTGCCTGAGCATCTCCTATCACTCTCCGTAACTCATGCTGCCCCTCATCGTCCTCTTGATCTTCACTTTCTAATAAATTTCGAAGGGCGACACACAGATTTCGAATTTCTTCAGGTAACACATCGGCTGATCCTTCTCCAAATTGTGCACCCATCATTTGCTGACTCAACACTTCCGCTTCCGCATTCATAAAGAGAACATCACCCGTCCCAGCAAATAACATCACGCCAGGAATCGAACGTCGTTCAGCAATGGCTTCTAGGCGAGTCAACCCCTCTCTATTACTGTTGCCGTCAGTTGGCAAAGCCGAACAAGGAATTCCAATCGATCGCCGAGTCATGTAAGACTCCGTCTAGACAGTTGAAAATTCATTCAAATATCCCAAAAAGTAAAAACCGGTGAAAGCATTGGGCAACCATGCTAAGCATAGTCACCAAGACCTTTATGATGGTTATTTCGGATGCCCAAAGGAAGAACTTAAATGAACAGGAAGAGAAAAGGGAGGAGATAAGGGGAAGAGCTTAAAAACTCCACAGAGTCAAAAAACACCGAAAGCGTCATGCCTGCTCGTCCAGAAAAAACCTTGAAAATCTTGATTTTGAAAGGAAATTGTCCTGATTGCCATCTAGACAAAGACCAGACAACTAACATAATGGCCGCGAAAAGTTGATAAAGAAACACTCGCTACGGCGAGACCGCACCCATTCCGACTAAAGACCTGTTGAATATTTCATGTCCATTAGCTATAGGCACTTGAGGACGGTCTCTCACATCAGCGAGAGGGAATGTTCAAAAAAGTTCGTCCAGTAAGGCCGCAGCCCTTTTGACGCGCGGAGCGTACTCTCAGTACGTGAGCATGGAAAAAGGGCGAGAACGCCGCTGGCGGCTTTGTTCAACCGTCCCACTAAAACCTGGAGCTTGTCAGCACAACATCTGCGTCAGCCCACGCTTCTTCAAACTTTTGCTGCACAGCCTTGGCTTCACTTAATTTTCCTTGAATTCTCAGGCTTTTGCCCAAACCAAAGAGCGACCACCCATTCTGTGGATGCACAAGGAGATCTTCTCGATAGACCAACTCCGCTTCTTTGGCCTTTCCCGCTTCCAGGAACACGGCACCCAAAACTTGGCGTGGCGGCAGGTACCAATCCTTGGGTTCCGTATAGTTTAATCCATCCTCTATGACGATCGCCGCATTCAACTGAGTCACTGCAGCATCATAATCTCCGCGTTTCGCGGAAATTTCACCAGCCAAAATCGCATATGCAAGTTCAAGAATTTGAGGAACGGCGTTTAAATCAAAGATCGTCAAACCGGCAATGCCTGGATTCTTGGTAATGCTACTCAACTCATCAAGTTCCTGACTTGCCAGCTTCAATTTGCTTTGTCGTAGAAAAGCTAGTCCACGCGCATAGTGATGAATGCCAACGGGATACAATAAATCGGCGGGCGGCAACGGCTCCAGGAGAATATCATCCCACTGCCCAAAAAGCGCTTGGGTAAAAAGTGGCATCAACCAAAAATGCTGTAACGTGCCGGCGAAAGCTGGATCTCGCATTCCTTCAAGGCTCACCTTAGCTGCGGTATCCTGCGCGGCTTTCATCGCGATATGCTGCTGCCCAAGCTTGCTCGCTGCGGCCCATGAAAAATGGATATTGTGAGGAATATAGGCGGCGGTATAAAGGCTTTCAGTATGGGAATGGCTCAGATAATCCTGATCAACCTGACTGGCTTGATGGGTCGCAGAAGCGGAATCACGATATCGCCCGACCCGAATATAAATATGCGCAGGCATATGGACCAAATGACCAGATCCAGGGACTAAGGTCGCTAATCGTTCAGCACTGGGAAGGGCCTTTTCTGGATGAGGTGACGCTTCCATCGTATGGATATAGAGATGATTCGCCAACGGCGCGGCAGGTGTCTGCTTCAGCACAGCTTCCAAGACAGAGACGATTTCTGATGTCCAAGGTTGAGTGTTTCCCTCTTTCGTCCAAAAATCCCATGGATGCACGTCCATCAACGCTTCAGCCAACAGCCCAGCGATAACTGGATCAGTCGGAAACTGGGCAGCAACCTGACGCATGGCTTCTGCGTACGTGACATCAAAGACTGATCGATCTATTGGAATCTCTTTGACATAGCGTTTGGCTACTGCTTGAATAAGCGCACGTTCCTTTCCATTCGCCTTTCCTCGCAATGCCATGGCCTGCTGGGCCGCAGCATAGGCTTGAGGCACCACTGAATCATCCATGGGTGCATTAATATTAGGACCCAAAACCAACGCTTCGCCCCAAAAACACATGGCACAATTGGGATCATGTTTCTGCGCCTCTCGAAACGACCGAGCGGCTTCTGCATGATTAAACCCATAGGCCAACACCAACCCTTGATCAAAATACTGTTGAGCCTTGGGTACAGACGTGGTCACTGAATAATGATGATCACCCAGATTACTCTGCAGTAAAACAGCGTCCCCCTGAGCTTGAACATTTCCAGCAATACTGACGACAAAAGTAAGCCAGAATAACCCAATCAAAATACGCCAAGATGTCGTTGGTGTGTTCATCATCGTTCTCCAGGTCAAATGATTTGAGCCCCCTCACTGCCTCACTATCTGAATCGTTTCCTCTGAATCTACACTCAACAAATTTCCAACATTGATAGCCCCGTTCCATCAGGACAGCCCGTGCAACGATGAGTTATGCGTACCCGCCACGCACATGCCAAGATCCCACGGTAAGAGTTTGTTGAATGTTTCCTGAAAATAGCCCGTATATGCTCCAAACAAGTTTTGGCATCAGGAACTGCCAGGAAAGGTCAAAAAAGTCATTGAGCAAGACCGTGGTCATTTTGGCACGCGAAGCGTATTTCCAGTACGTGAGCACAGGCAAAAGACGAGAACGCAGCTAAGGGTATATTTCAACATTCCCTGTAACCGTCGTTCATTCATAATACGAGCATGGTAGTATTGATGTCAGCTCACACGTTCGATTGCCATTGTACTCAAATCGAAAAATATTTCCAGTACCAAGTACGCTGCAACTTTGTTCACCACACCGCCGGAGCAGTGTTCATTGTTGAACACATATTTTTGGGGCGAGGTAAAGCCAGTTCTATTGGGATGCCCTTCTTATCATATTGTGGAAGAACTAGGAACAGACACCATTCATAGCCCTTTCTCACGAAGAGAAATCCGCATGCTCTAGGCAAGCTAATGTTATACATTCATTTTTCAGGAAAAACACCAAACTTGTCACCACACAACTTCATCACGATTGAGTAAGAAAACGATGTGTAAAGGATTAACCTCATGACCTATCTCTATTTATTTATGGCCATCTTGGCTGAAGTTATTGCGACGAGTGCACTGAAAAGTGCGGAAGGATTCACGAAACTAGGTCCCAGCGTATTGGTCGTCGTGGGGTATGGAACGGCCTTCTATCTCTTAAGCTTAGTGTTGCGTCACATGACCGTAGGAGTCACCTATGCGATCTGGTCGGGGACAGGAATCGTCCTCGTGGCTCTCGTCGGGGTTATCGTATTTCGGGAAATCCCGGATACACCAGCTATCCTAGGGATGGGACTGATAATCGCCGGAGTGGCGGTCATTCATACCTTTTCCCACACTGTTCGGCTCTAGATAATTCCTTGTCAATCATGGGGGTAACTGTCACGTATAGATGACAAGTCCTTAAGGCTTCTGACCACTCCGCCATAATTGGCTGGTACAGCCGCGACTCACTCTATTGAGACGCCAAGGCTTTTCCACTGCTAAAATATCCAAGTCAAGATACCGTTCTAGCACTCATCTAACCGACCTATCCCTCCAAACGACCAGCTTCAATACCATGCATAGTCAATCCATACACGGCAACCGAATCTATAATCCACCCTTTTCAGTTCTCTTGTAACACCGAGCCTTCCACTGAGACCACAATCACACGATTCGTGAAAACCCCAGTACAGCATGAGCCGGGGTAAAAAATACCTAAGTACCCAGAGTTCGGTGGCAGATTCATGCCTTATCCTCAGACACGTAACACGTGAAGTGGAAATGAAATCGAACGGCAAACAGCCTCATATCCTTGTCATTGAGGATAACGAGGATATCGCACATCTTTTGGACTTACATCTCCAAGACCTTCACTATGAAGTAGACATCGCCCTTGATGGGACTTCAGGTCTGCAACAGGCCCAATCCAATTCGTATGATCTGATAATTCTGGATCTCATGCTTCCTGGCATCAATGGACTAGATATTTGCCGACAACTGCGTACCGCAACGAACTACACCCCGATATTGATGTTAACGGCTAAATCGACAGAGGTGGATCGAGTGCTTGGATTGGAAATTGGTGCTGATGACTATTTAACCAAACCATTTAGCATCCAAGAGCTCCTGGCAAGGATCAAAGCTATCTTTCGGCGAGTAGAAGCCCTCACATCATTGACCACTCCTGCTCAGACACAGATCCACATCCAAACGGGAAAGCTCCTCATTGATATAGAAAAAAGAAAGGTACAGTCGAACGGGGAAACGCTAGACCTCACGGCCAAAGAGTTTGACCTGCTCCTTCAATTCGCGAGTCATCCAGGGCGTGTCTATACCCGGTCACAGTTATTGGATTTGGTCTGGGGCTACGGACACGACGGATATGATCATACAGTCAATTCTCATATCAACCGCCTACGAGGCAAGATCGAAGAAAAACCCACCAAGCCTCTATACATACTTACGGTGTGGGGAGTGGGCTACAAATTCGCAGACTCAGAAGATACAGCGACAGAATAACGCCTATGTTCAAGAGCCTCTATGCAAAATTAGCTGCAGTGTTTATTGGCCTCCTGACCTGTATTGGAATCCTTTATATATTCCTCACCATTTACACAACTCGTCTCTATCTTCAGGAACTCACGCAACAATTCAATCGAACGCTGGCGAAAGATCTAGTAGAAGGGACGGCCTTGATTCATAATGGTGAGATTGACCATACGGCTCTGGAACATGTGTTCCATTCGTTTATGGATATCAATCCGCACATTGAAGTGTATTTATTAGACTGGCAAGGCCAAATTATGACGTATGATGCGCCTCCCGGAAAAATCAAACGCGGGAAAGTTGCACTGGCACCAATCATTCAACTACTCAACGAAACTCGACCTCTACCCATTCTTGGCGATGACCCCAGAGATGTAAACCGAAAAAAAGTTTTTTCCGCGACGCGAATTGGTCCAACAGAACGCCCAGAAGGGTACCTCTATGTTGTGTTGGGTGGGGAGAAATTCGACTCGGTCGCCAATTTGCTTGAAGAAAGTTATTTGCTTCGTCTCAGTACCTGGACGGCTATAGGGATCATGGTGTTTGGTCTCATTGCTGGTCTGCTGTTATTTGGTTTTCTGACAAGACGTCTCACCATTTTGTCGTCAACGATGAAAAGTTTTCAGGAAAGTGGGTTGCAGCGTATTCCTGTATCCCCGATGCTGGATACGCAATCTCCAGACGAAATTGGGCAAATTGGAGCCACCTTCAAAAAGATGGCCCGAAGAATCATGCAACAAATGCAGGCGCTCAAAAAAACAGATGCGTTGCGACGAGAACTCGTAGCAAATGTGTCCCATGATCTCCGAACCCCCTTGGCTTCATTACAAGGATACCTAGAAACGTTGCTCTTGAAAGAAAGGACGTTGTCTGAATCCGAAAGACGAAAGTATCTCGAGGTAGCCCTGAAGCACAGTAAAACATTGACACAGTTGGTTGCCGAATTATTTGAATTAGCCAAACTCGATTCGAAAGATCAACAACTCCAGACAGAACCCTTTTCATTATCGGAGTTAGTGCAAGACCTTCTCTTGAAATTGCAGGTAAGGTCTGAGCAAACCCAGGTGGAACTGAAAGGAGAAATTCCTCAAGACCTACCTTTTGTCATGGGGGACATCGCCCTCATCGAACGCGTCTTGGAAAACATCGTGGACAACGCTTTTCGACATACATCCCCTCCTGGAAGCATTACTCTGACCCTTCACGCAAGAGATCAATCGATCGTCGTACAAGTCACCGATACCGGCTGCGGAATCCAGAAAGAAGACCTTCCCCATATTTTCGATCGTTTTTATCAAGCCAAAAACCATCCAACAAACAAACCAAGTGGGGCTGGACTCGGGCTGGCCATTGCCAAACGGATATTGGAACTGCACGACATACCTATCCATGTAGACAGTCAACAAAATATTGGCACCACCTTTTCCTTTGCGTTGCCCGCCTCTCAAGTCTGACCTGTTTCACCAAACACATTCAACGTTCTTTCAGAATTGTCATAAAAATATGATGGTGACGTGATACTGGCGTGAGATCTCTCCGATATGCTGCGCCATGTTGTTCAACCCGTTACCTCAACCCAAGAAGGACACACGGCAACGCGTCTTCGATCTCAATCAAAACCTTACAGATGGGATGACATTCAATTGATCTCCAAACATGCCACTATTGGAAGAGGCATCCAAGAAACAACGAGCGCGAAAAGGAAATACATCATGTCGCATGTCACAACACATCCAATGTCCACCAATGCTTTTAGGAGCCACCCCAGAGCAAATGCTGCTCAGCAAAATTTCCCGAAAACCACCGGGGACAAGATCCAGACTCCATTCATGAAAAACCCTCATGATCGTAAACTCCTGAAAGCGCTGCAAAATAATGAAGAATGGGCTTTCGGCATGCTCATTGATCTCTATCATTCAAAATTACTTCGACTTGCGATGACATTTGTACCCACCTCCGCTCTTGCGGAAACAATAGTCCAAAATACGTGGAAAGACGTCCTGGAGGGTATCGGGAAGTATGAGGGACAAGTCTCGCTCAAATCATGGATTTTCAAAACCCTCCATACGAGAATGTGCCAATTCCATGGAACAGCTATGACCTCTTTTTTCTCGAATGTCGACAAACAAGAACAACATCAATTGACACATTCACAGCACACTGAAGATTCGGCAAGTATCTCGTCTCGAGAGGCCAAGAGCACGCGTCATGCTCGCCAGCAAAGCACACACCAACAATCAACAGCTCACAAGCAAGAGATTGAGCAGACCTTTGCGTCTTGCACACCCATTCAACGCCAAGTCTCGCTCCTTCGCGATATCGAACTCTTCACTCCAGAAGAAGTCCGTGCCATTCTTCAAATTAGTGAGAACACCTATCTGACGGCACTGCAAATGACACGGACGAGGTTGAATGCCAAGATGCACCACAAACCGGAAAACTAGGAACGCTGAAGTACAAAATAAGGTCACATCAAAATCAATCCACGCTCCAGCTCACGTCCGAGTGCGTTCATGCCTAGAGTGTTCAGGCGGTCTAGCACGCCATGCCCAGATTACCGAACGTGCGTAGAGCAGACATGTCAGACAAGATTCCCCTCTTGTCGTTGCGATAAATCGTTTAGACACACAGACAAATGGGCATACCAACAAAAACCTGGTAAAGTGTCATCATGACATGATCTATCCTCAGTGAGGATTTCAGTACAGCTGATTCGGTAAAAAGAGTCCAATAAGCCATGCCGCCTAAACGAAAACTCGCAGTCGTACCTCCCCGCCAAAAAGACGCAACAAAATTACAGCCTGAAGATTTAGCGCAAGTCTCAACACGAAGAGGGTTGGTACAACTTCTCCGCTCCAAACAGGTGGATGTCAAACGCGCAGTCCGCGCACTGCAATACGAGCATGAACTTCGTCAACTTCAAGTAGAACTCGTGAAGTTGCAACGAGATGTTCAAATAAATGGCCGCCGAGTCGTCATTGTGTTTGAAGGGCGCGATGCTGCTGGAAAAGGTGGGGCGATCCGCAGATTTATTGAACACCTGAATCCCCGCTCCATGCGAGCGGTGGCGTTACCGATACCCACCGAGGTGGAAAAAGGACAATGGTATTTCCAACGATACGTCAAGAACTTGCCCAATCCTGGAGAACTCGCCTTCTTTGACCGCAGTTGGTACAACCGTGCGGTCGTAGAACCCGTCAATCAATTTTGCACGAAAAAGCAGTATCAAACCTTCATGCAGCAGGTACCAGAATTCGAACACATGCTCTATGAAGATAATATTGAGCTCATCAAATTCTGGTTTTCCATTTCAAAAGAAGAGCAAGATCGGCGATTTAAAGCCCGAAAGAAAAATCCACTCAAACAATGGAAAGTGAGCCCCGTCGACGACAAAGCCCAAGATCATTGGGACCTGTATACGAAATATAAGGAAGAAATGTTCAGCAAGACCCATACATCCTACGCCCCTTGGGTCATCGTCAAAGCCAACAGTAAATTCCGTGCACGCCTTGAAGCCATCCGCCACGTCTTAAATAACGTGTCCTATACAGGAAAAGACGAAGCCATCGTCAATCTCCATCCCGACCCCAACATTATTCTTCGCTTCCACCGCCGCACCGCGACGATCGATTAGACGTTCTACAGAAAAAGTACAGAAATCTTCAACGGGTCTAGCTCAAGATTCCCTTATCCTTTCGAAGACAATGTGTAACCTTCCCTGATGCGGATCACGCTACCAATCGATACCCGTAGGTTCTTTGTGATTATAATGCTTGTCGTTCTTGGGAATTTCCCTTCTACATGATGATGGCGCGATGCACTTTCTCGCCCTATCAACCGAAAACATAGAATTTAAAAGTCTTATTTCACGGTTCCTAAAAACATCGGCAACCCTAAGCGTTTACGCGCGGTCTCGCCCTTGAGAAGCAATGACTTACGCTCCGGGGCATCCCCACGCTCACCGACATGCTGCGTGAACGCATGCGCATCAAAGCTTGAGCCGAGAAAGACCGTATGCTTGCCATAGCGTCGGCGCAGATCATCGACCGCCCGGTAGACGCGCTGATATTTGTCAATCTGCACGGGCGGATCAAACAGTGTCAGCTGAATGATGTCATCACATTTGAGGTTAAAAAGCACCACGCCCGTTGAACGATAGAAATCATTTGAGTGAAACAGTTCATCAAAGATCGGTCGCAACGCACGAATCACTTCATGAGAAAAGGCTGTCGGCCTCGTAAAGCGTAATTCCAATCCCGTATTCCGAAAGTCTTGCGTCCGTAAGAGACAAGTCGCCCCACCCGCCGCCAAATGATAGCGCCGCGCTTTCATGCAAGCATTCTCGATATTCTTGGACAGCTGTGCAAAAACAAAACCGCGATCCTGAGATGGCGGTGAAAAGATTTTAAACTTCTGGATGGACTGATAGCTTTCTTTCGGGCACGTCTCCAGCACCAAAACACTATCGCCTTGTAACTCCTGCCACAGCTCCACAAATGGCTTCGTCAAATACCGCCTAATCCAGCTTTCCGGCTTTCGTGCAAATTCCAGAGCGGTGAAGACTCGGTGCTTGGCAAGATAGGCAGCCGTCTGTGCACCAATCCCCCACAGCTTATCAACCGAAAGCTCGGCTAAATACCGATGGATCTCCCAGCCGGGAATACAGGTAAGCCCTGAGGGCTTTTTCCATTTCGAACCAATCTTGGCAATGACTTTATTCGGACCAAGGCCCAGCGAGAAAGTAAAACCCAACTCCCTATCTAACGTCTGCTTCATTCGCTCAGCAATCTTCTCATAGGAACCCTGTAACGCTCGCTGCATCCCTGTGATATCTGCAAAACATTCATCAATACTGTATTCCTCGACATCCGGGGTAAAGCGCCGGACAATAGCAAACATCCGCATCGACAGCAGAGAATACGTCTCATAATCAGAGGACAAAAAGACGGCATCGGGACAAAGCTTTCGTACCTCATGAAGTCGCATGGCTCGAGTCACACCCCGCGCCTTGGCTTCATAGCTCATGGAGGACACAATCCCGCGCTCTTTGCCGGTAATGACCGGCTTTCCTTTCAGAGACGGATTGCGGGATTGTTCCACGGCCGCAAAAAAGGCATCGGCATCCACATGAAGGATGGCCCTTGGAAAATGCGCAATGGTCAGCGGCCTATTCATGGCTCTCTCCGAAAGATTAGTATTTACGGATCAGGCTACAGACCACTGCGGCAATCCGCAGCTCGTTTTTAGGTTCAATCGGCGGGTAGTTTTTATTGGCTGCTTCCAAGGTGACTTTACGACCACGCTTGCACAGACGTTTGAGTGTCCATTCTCCATCGACCTCAGCCACGACAATTTCGCCATGTTTCGCCTCTTCTCGTCGCTCTACGAGCACAATATCGCCTGGCATAATGCCTGCGTCGATCATGGAATCACCGGTGACGTTCAGCATATAGGTGGATTCCTTATTCTTCACCAGAAACTCTTCTAGACTGATAGGGTCCAGGAGTTCTTCTTCTGCGGGATTGGGATATCCGGCGACAACGGAGCCAAGCCAGGGGATCGCAAAAAAATACCGAGTTGGAAGCAGACGTCCCGTCTTGTCTTTCTTGATCCGACCCTGATCAATCAGCCGATTCACCAATTTGAAGACGGAGTCCTTTGATCGGAACCTCACGAGGGACATGATTTCCTGATAGGACGGCATGCGTCTATGCGCATCATAAAAGGCAACAATTTTGTGAAATTGAGCAGCCGTGGCCATGACGGGACCATAAGCGAACGTTCGTTCGCCAGTCAAGCAAATAGCTCAATTGCCCCAAAACCAGGTAATTTAGAGATGCTCAGCTTACATATGTAGGCGCGGGACCTTGCGGAAGAGCGAAAGATTTGAGGGCAAACCCGTTGTTGTCAGGTTGGCCTTTCCAGATACACCACTTTGCCTTAAATTCCAATAGGAGAATGATCTAAAGTACGGACAAGTTTGTTTTTAACTAAAATAGAATTCTCGCAGATCCTCGGATTGCGTCAGATGACAGAAAGACCGACAAGTAAAACTCACAACAACAGATTTGATTCGTACTTTGCACTCAATCCTTGAATTCAAGTGATTGAAGAAAACCTTCATCTACTATGGAGCAGATTGTTCATCGGCTGCGACATGGCCGCGCATAGATTTCTCAATGATCTGATGTTCTATTTCTAACGCAATAACCTGTGCTAATTGGCTGATTGAGAGTGCACCCATGGGCAAATCATTGGTGAGGGCATAATAGGGGTCATCAGGGATGGCTTTTCGATGCAGATTGATTAATACTTTAGCAGGTTGAATGAGCGTTTCCTTTTCGCCTACTTTGACCGCTTTATCTTGAGGAAGAACGCGAGTCCGCGTCGCCCAATCGCGCGAGTCGATATGAACAAATGAGACATTCCAAATTTTTCCGCTTAACAGATTACGAACGGCTTTGGGAGTGTTTTGGAAAAACTCCGATTCACGGACAATGCGCTGGAGAGCCTCGCGCACTCGAATATCATAGAAATGCGTCGTAGAGTCCGCTTGAGCAGCCGCAAGCACCGCATCTGACCCGATCTCATAATAGGGTTGGCCCTCTAGACTATTGAAGTCATCAACCGTCGTCAGATACCCCTCAAACATTTTTTGCAAATATGTTTCCCGCTCTACTCCAGACATGCGCCCGATAGCCTTTTTTGTCTGAATTGGGGCATGCTTGAGATTGCGAGTCTCAGGCCTTTTCCGTCGCATCTTTGAGGTATCGGATTTGCTGATGACCCATTGAAACTCTCGAGCCAACAATGGAACTAATTGTTTCGGATGAGTGATGAACCCTTGCTCCTTCAGCATCGAAGCATTGATGAGTAATCTCACGCTTCCTTTCTGCTTCGTGCGAGCGACTAAAAACATAAATTCCTTGCCCTCACGGTTGACGACCTTTGGCTCAATAATGACGTTCTGCAACACGCCTTTAGTGAGAGACTCATCAAAACGCGTGTACTGAACTCGATCTTTCACCATCATCGTGAAAGCATCAACAACGGCCTGAATGGTCTTCTCGCGTTGTGTTTTACCTAACGCCAAATATTCAACTGATCCTTTACTTTCCTTCCAATGCACCTGAAACGATGCGCCAGGAATCTCATAACCGGCAGACTCATCAAAGTCACTAGCCTCGGAATGCGCATGGCCATCGCCCCCTCGATGATTAGCTAGGGCCACTGGACTCACCCAAAGCAACCAGCCTATCCCACAGAGAAGGATCGATAGCCATTGGACTCGATCACGCTGCAAGAAAATCTTATGCTTCATCACTTCCTCGGCTAATAGATGTTGCCCTCTCTTCAATTTCCCATGACAAAATCATTTCATCTTCGCAGATTGCTGCACATAAGTTCTACAGCACGAACATGTGCTTTCACTCTTCATAACCCGCTTGCAAGAATCTCAATGATCTGGGAAATTCTGGCTGAAGTATGATACACGCGACAACAGAAGCAGGGGAGCTTGAATGTCGTAACGGACTTATTTCGCAAACAGGGTAGTAGTCAGCATCACGACAGGACGCTTAATCGAAAAAGCACACAAAATGGAGGGAAACGACAATAAATTATGAAACAAGCAACGCAATCCCCTACCTAGCAAAAACAAGGAAGGCTGTCACGCCTGTCCCATCCTGAGAAGATGATCTATGTGATATGAACCTTCCCCTCAATCGCATTAAGCAAACAGTTCTTTCGACCGAATCATGCCGTATGAAATCAAATATCATCCTTGGGATCGGAATAGGCTTCTTCCTCGCGGTTGTAGGAATTGGGGTGTACAAATATGGATGGAGTGAGGAAGGTATCCTATGCTCAGGTGAGCAATGCCTTGTGCCTTGGCCCCCAGCAGTTCAACTGATGGCCTCCGGCACTACTTGGCCCCCGGAAGTAGGAGAACCCTATCCAGATGCAACGCTGATCGACCAGGATGGGAACTCCGTCAAGCTCTCATCATTTACGGGTTCGGTCCTCCTTATTGAACCCATCGGCATGACATGTGCCGCCTGCCAAGCCTTTTCTGGTGCTCATAAGTACGGCGCACTCAGTGGCGTCACCCCACAACAAGGCCTGCCATCTATTGAAAAAATCTTCCCGCAATACACCAATGGCCTTTCACTCAAACATTCGCGAATTCAATTTATTCAAATTTTGTTTTATGATATGAGCATGAATCCTCCCACGGCTCAAAACGTGAAGGAATGGTCGCATCACTTTCGCATGAACCGGTCCAAGAATTATTTAGTCCTAGCTGCCCCTCGAGCCTTTCAAGGCCGAGCGACGTACAACATGATCCCCGGATTCCAACTCGTGGACCAGAATTTTGTCCTACGAGCCGATTCTACCGGGCATGCCCCTCGTCACGATCTCTACCGAGAGCTTCTTCCCATGGTACGCCAACTGCTGTAACAACGTGCTGAGCGCACCCCTTGGTCTATCTTTTATGGTGTGAAGAAATCTGTCATCTCATCAAACACGCAACCAAACCGCTGATCAAAACTGAAGAAGCCCCTGGTGCGAATCAGGCTTTTCGTCGCGAAAAGCAAAGAGCGAAGCGCTGAAAAAATAGAACGACAAAGAAAGAAGTCGTGTGACCACATGACGGAACCGACTAATGGGTCCCCCTATTCAGGCCTACTCCCAACAATCAACTTGTCCTTGCCTTACATCCCCTATAATGGTTCCTGCCAGCTATGCACGTACCATCACATGATAGACACCGCGCGCTACATGCAGTCTTGGTTTTCTGACCATGGCCCAAGAGTGATGGAACTACGCGATTAGAGGCCTGCCCCCGCAACAATTACGTCAAAGCTTGGCCCCTTTTGTTCTATTGGTTCCTGGCACAGAAGCCAGCAAGGCTGCCTTGAAGGAAAGTTAATCTAATCGAATAGAAAACAAATAAAAAAAGACCCTTGACAACGGTCAGCGGTCACACTACTGTAAAGTAATGATAGAAAGTTTTCGGAATAAGGGGCTTAGGGCGCTGTATGAAAGTGATAACAGACAGAAAGTGCCCGCTGCTCATGCTCAAAAGATCAGACGTATTCTTGCGCGCCTGAATGAAGCGGGCAAGGTGCAGGATATGGGCTTGCCGGGTCTTAAATTACATCCCCTGAAGGGGGACCGTGCAGGAACCTGGTCTGTCTGGGTGTCTGGAAACTGGCGGATGACGTTTCGGTTTGAAAGTGGAAATGCTTTCGATGTCGATTTGGTTGATTATCACTGAGGAGAAATAATATGCGCATGAAAAACCCACCACATCCCGGACAATCTGTTCGATATGACTGTCTTGAGCCTCTTGAGCTAACGGTGACCGAGGGAGCGGAAATTCTTGGTGTAAGGCGTCAGACCCTGAATAATCTCGTCAATGGAAAAACAGGAATTTCCCCGGAAATGGCCATCCGATTGGACAAAGCTTTTGGCGGGGGGTGCGAAACCTGGATTCGCCTGCAGGCGGCGTATGATTTGGCGCAAGCAGAAAAGAAGGCCGGGGATATTAAAGTGAAACGCTATGTTCCAAAATCGAATGCGGTTTTGGTATGAGCGCAGCGAATTCTCTGCCGTATTCAACAAATAGATGGGGCCTTGAATTCAAGGCTGCGTAATCATAGTCTTCATAGAGGCCAAGTCTTTTTTATATAGGAGAAATCTCCCTCCCGGCAATCATATAGCAGAATGACTTGAATTCAACCTGCGCCGTAAGCGGCGACCGATTTCTCTGAGGGTGAGTTTCTCTTTCCGCCACCAATAAATCAACGTCCGTTCCTTGTGATCAAGATGACCATACTGTTTTTCCATACACCACCTCCTCTTTATTAAGGATATCGTGGTGCACTTCGGCTTAGAATACGGGGGAGAGAGCTAGAAATGTGGTATTGCAAGACCCGACCCCACAAACCCCACACCTTGACAGAGGCTGCTAATGGGTGACCCCACTGACTCCCCTCCAACTTCCCCTTGTTCTTTCTGTCCACAGAACCTAAGGCCTAGAGTCGCACCAATGTGTTTCGGCTTCGTATTCTTGTGCGCTGGCCCGCTTCTCTATCACGTAGGCTTTCAGCGTTTGATCCGATATAAATGCTTCCATTTCATCGAAGGCGTCTTTCGCAGCTTGATTGCACATATTGGAAAGAGCGACGATGCTAGCTCTAAAGGAACCATCCCGCTGCTCTTTCGCGATATTCATTAGTACTTGCACATCCTGGGGGTCATCAAACCTTGAAAGTGCACCGATTGCATTCCTGGCAAGTTCCTTCTCCTTCGCATCAACCAAGGACCGTACAAATTGATGTGCCTTTTCAAGATTCATGTCAATTCTTTCATTCATCTGGGCTTGCACTAGAATATCCACAATACTCACTCGAATGATTGGTTGCTGAATCAGCTCCCAGGGGAGCGCGGGGTACTTATCGTCACGGATTTCCCAAAGGTCTTGAATGAAGGGCAAGATTTCATCCTGATAGGCGTACATGCGCTTTATCTCATTCAGAGCCTGAAGAATGCGTTGCTGATTTTTTATCTGTAATTCTTCTCGCAACGTAGGAACGTCCCAAGACCGTTCGCTTTGCTCTGGAGCACCAATGGAGATGGTGATGTTACTAACCACATACAAACCAAGGATGAGCGACAGACACAATCCTAGTATACTCTTGCCGTTCATGAGAACTCCCTATCGTTTATCAGAACTACATCGCATTCTACCATGTTAAGCAATTACCCATCGGGTCTCGCCACTGAGGCTACAACTACATGGTATTATTTAGAAAGCTATAT
The DNA here is from genome assembly GCA_029261235.1 of Nitrospirales bacterium. GTDB lineage: Bacteria > Nitrospirota > Nitrospiria > Nitrospirales > UBA8639 > Nitrospira_E. The sequence goes on along the minus strand of JAJDBS010000018.1, from coordinate 29,561 downwards.
TGCCAGCCGTCCCCACAACCTGTTCTCGTCGAAAAGGTCTTGTCCCGATAAGGTCCCTTTTTTCGCCAAGATCCTCTGTAATTATGGGGTTAGTTGTAAAAATTTCTGTTTCCCCACAAGGCCCTTCCAGTTCTTCTTCACACTTATATCTTACATCCTGAAAGCTCCTTACTATCTCAAACACGTTTTCCACTCCTATTGTCACTTCTATCTTAATAATCCTCATATTTATTGTAGGTCTCGGGGGCTGCCGAGGATTTGTGAGGTTGATGCTCGCGGATCCTGTGGGACCATCAGGGACCGCGCCAAAAATGGTAAACTGAGCTTGTATTATTGATTCCACGTGCTCAGAAAAGAATCTCTTAACTTTACCACGCATGATTTCCGTACAATCTGGAGAGAGCCCAAAAGGATCGTTGAACACTAGTGGGCTATTCTTTACATACCGATAAAAGTTCTGATCGCCTCCAAAGAACCCAATTGGATCTTCGGAGAGGAACCGTCCCGTGGAGGCGTTGTAGTACCGAGCACGGTAGAAATACAACCCTGTGCCATCATTTTCCCGCCCAGTGAATTGGAATGTATTCGTAGAAGGGCCCGTTACCGTCGTCTTCCCGTATGGCTCATAGTCATACTTCGTGGTAATGGCACCTGCCGAGTCGCTTAGCGCCAACGGACTGCCTAACGCATCCACATGATAAAACTCATCAACATTCCCTTGCCGTACAAACGGCAAGTCAACACTCAAGCTACGAAGATAGTTCGCCGTGGTGGTACTCTCCCCAATTTCTTGCACTATATCAGCACCGTCATATAAAAACTCGGTTGTGACCCCATTGATGGTTTTGGCGACCCGGCGCCCCAACACATCATAGACAAAGCTGGCGGAGCTACCTCCAGCGATGCCAATTAAACGGTTGCGGGCATCCCAGGTGTACGTGTTGGTGCCATCATTGGTGAGATTGCCATTTTGATCATAGGTCAAGGTGACACCGGCTAAAGCTGTTTGTTGATTCGCCATATCATATGTGGCCGAATTTACTGGGTCGGGCAATACCGTCGCCGGGCCATTGGTGCGCGTCAGGCTGGTTCGGTTCCCTGCAGGATCATACATATAGGTGAGACCGTCAAGCAGCCCACTAGGGCCCGTATAGGCAATCGACAGAAGCCGCGATGCCTCATCATAGCCATACTCTGTTGTCGTACCGTTCGAATAGCTGAGTGTTGACCGTCGCCCGGCCTCGTCATACTCGAACTCCGCAAAGAGATTTCCTTGCTCGACGCGCGTGAGTTGGGATACCGCATCATACTGATAGGTCACGGAGGCCTGGCCATTGACCATCATCTGTGTCCGTCGGTCAAATAAATCATATTGATAACTCACACTCCCTTGCGGCGTAGTTTCCTGCAGCAACCGCCCCAGCGGGTCATAGACAAATTCCACTGACCCCGTTGCGGGATCCGAGGCACGAGTCAATTGCCCATTCGTATCATACACAAAACTTGTTGAACTCCCATCGGCATACGTGGCCTCGATCCGGCGGTTGAGCGCATCGTAGGAAAATTGGGCTTCTTGCCCCTTGCGATCCACGAATCTCACGAGATTACCCGCCGAATCATAGTGATAGGTTTCCTCCCGGTTATTCCCATCCCTACGGCTGGCCAGTCGACCTGTTGCGTCATAAGTAAAGGTCGTCGTCTGGTTTTTGGTGTCGGTGACCGTAAGCAAATTCCCGTTCGGATCATACGTATACCCAGCGCTTCCCTGCCGCTCATCAATGAACTGAACCACCCGATCCAGCTCATCATAATGATACTGTATACTGCCCCCTTTCGGGCCAGTTAATGCCACGAAGCGACTCACTCCATCATAGGTACGCTGTGTGATATGGCCTAATGGATTGATAGTTCGGATCTGATTGCCATGTTGATCATAGACCATCAGGGTCTTGTTTCCAAGCGGATCGGTACTCGTCACTGGCTGGCCAACACTATTATATGTGTAGGTCGTTGTCTGGTTGAACGGGTCCGTGATCGTTAGCATATTACCCTGCACATCATATGTGAACCTAGTAATCTGATTGAGTGCATCGGTGACTTTCATGACCCGGCTAAAGGTTGGCTCATATTCGAAGGTCGTCACATTCCCTTCCGAGTCTGTGATAGAGGTGATGTTTCCCGCTGCATCGTATGTACGTTGGGTGACTCGGCCCAACGGATCTATGGTCATGGGCATTAAGTTGGTTCCGTTTTCTCGGTTGAGTTCAGTGGCCTGTCCTAACTCATCGGTTCGAGAAACTTCAAAACCTGCTGGATTGAACCGGTGGATGGTTTGCTTGCCAAGTGGGTTCGTCACCATTGTCTTTTGCACTGGGCTCAAAGCGACCAGCGGATTGAGTAACTCATATTCAAAGGTCCATATCCCCCCATCGGCTTGAATTTGCTCAATGACGCGACCATTCGCATCATAAGAATTTTGCAAAAAGGTTATACCTCGTGCGTCGGTAATCATCATCAGCCGATTTTGAAGATCATAATCATAGCGGGTCACACCCCCTTCGGGATCCGTCACCGTTTCTAAGGTCCCTTGACTATTGTAGGTGTACTGGACGGTACGATTGATGGGGTCGGTGATCGAGGTGATGCGATCGCTCGTGTCATAGGTCAACGTGAGGCTTCGCCCCACCGGATCCATAACCTCAAGAATTTGCGTGAGATCATTGGTGTTTCTCACCAGCGTGGTTTGATTGCCATTGCGGTCCGTGATGGATTCCAACACCGATCCCAAGGCAAACGTGGCGGGAATAAAATGAAAGACGGTTCCATCTTTCCACCGGAGATTCACTTGATTATTCGCAACCACCGACAGCACCGCGCCCCGCACGACAGGAATCGTGACATTGGTGAAGGTTCCATCCGGTTGTTTCACGAACGGAAAGAAGCTGCCATTGGACATGATGAGGTTAATGACAGTACTCCCCTGAGGATTATTAGTATCGAGTCGATTACTATACGCGTGATTGGTGCCAATTCCAAAGGGGCCTTGAGCCGTTGACAGCGTGCGATAATTTCTCTGTATGACCAGTGTCCCTCGAGATCCAATAATCGACAAATCAGTATGTCTGAGAACAAAGACGCCGGAGGAAAGGTCAACTGGGTCACCATTTTCCGGACCTCCCTGCGTCGGATTCTCTCCAGGCGGATTCTGGTTCGGCCCATGCCAATCGAAATGGACGAGGCCAAAGCGTTTCCCAGGGGTGGCCGGATTCAGGTCAGGGATGATTTGGAGGCCGTCTGTGGAGACGGTGCCTGTGCCGTAATTCACCATGACCCCTTGAGTCGGGTCGAGCGTCGTCAAGGTAATCGCGGGTGTTGCCGGTGCCGTGGCGAGCAGATTAGGAAACGACACGGCGACCGGTTGAGAAGCCGTGGCATTGGCGGGTTGAAAGGCTACTATAAAGGGGTCGACGGTCGTCGTATTGGAGGGCATTTCGTCCGGTAGCCGATCGATGGGCACTTGGATGGCGGTCAGGGGAAACGGATTGGGTTGCGTGCCATCCAATAAGGTAAAGATCGTCCCCGCATAGACCGTGGCCGTGAGATTGGGAATGGTTTGGAACGTCACAAGCTGATCCGTGGGATGATTCTGTTGGACCATGATCGTTTCAGCATTATCGATGCGTGGGAGATGAATAAGCACCGGTGAGACCGTGGCTTGGTCCGCCACAATCGTATAGACCAAATCCACGCCGGCATACTGCCCTGGTGGGGATGTTGCCGTTCCCCCGTCATAGCGAATCAATTGACTGCCTACACATTCAGAGGGAAGGGTGGTCAAGGCAAAATTCCCGGCGGCATCGGAGACCGTTTGCCCAACACATGCCGTCGCATTGCCACTGCCATCTTGACCTAACATGCTGACTGTGACGCCCGCGAGTGGTGTTTGAAGCGTATTCGCAACCACCGTCCGTCCCAAAAAGGATGTGGTCAGTGGCTGGACCGTCAGAGTTCCTGTGCCGGTTTGAAGCACATCCAGGCCTTCAATATTCACCGTGGCTGTCACGTCGAATGGGGTCGTGCTGGGCGTTTGAGTTGGGGAAGTAGTGAGGGTTAACAGAACGGATTGTCCCGCTGTGATTTGAGGCCGTTGAAATGTTCCGGTCACTCCCGTGGGCAATCCGGTGACGCCCAGTGTGGCCAATTGCGTTAAGCCTGAAGTGCTGGTTGCCTTGATGGCCACACTGACTGTTTGTCCTTGCTGAACGTCGACGGTCCCGGGTTCCACCACAAGATCAAATGTCTGTGAAGGCACGATGGTTAGGAGGGAAGCAGATGAGATCGTTTCTCCCGCAACGCTCACCGTGATCACTCCCGTCGTCGCCCCAGAGGGTACGACAAACGTGAGCATGGTCGGTGATGACGCAGTGACGGTTGCTGGGATAGCCCCCCCTCCCTGTTGCACTAAAGTCACCTGCCCCACTTCTCCTGCCGCCGACACTAAGTCAGTGCCTGAGAGCGTGATCAAATCGCCGATCGAGGCCGAACTCGGGTTGAACCCGCTGATCGTCGGTTGCGGTGTTATGACCGTCACAAACACGGTCATGCTGTCAGACGGACTATCCAAGTCTCCATCATTGACGGTCAGCCTCGCAGCATAGGTGCCTTCCACATCGGGATCGAACGTTGGTTCCGCAATGGTCGCATCGGACAACGTTGCCCCACTGCCTGGGGGTAGCGTGAGCGTCCAGAGAAACGTGAGCGGATCGCCTTGTGGATCGCTGGAATTCGCCCCATCGAGTTGCACCGTGGTCGTGATGTCGACGCTTTGATCAGGGCCGGCATCGGCAATGGGCGCGGTATTGCCCACTCGGATGAGGGCAGTGTCCGGTTCACTCGTGACCGTGCCATCATTCACCTGCAATTGCGCCACATAGTCTCCCTCGACATCTGGCGTCAACGTCGGTGACACAGCCGTGGGGTCACTGAGACTAGTGGTATTCCCTGGAGGCACGACGGTTTGCGACCATTGGTAGGTCAAGGAATTTCCATCGGCATCATTCGAAGCTGTGCCATCCAATGGCACGATTGTTCCCGCACGCACAGAATGATCTGGGCCCGCGTGGGCCACCGGTGCAGAATTATCTGTGGCAATAATGACGAGGTCGGCTTCACTCATCAGCAACCCGTCGGAAACGAGAAGGGTCACGGTAAAGGCGCCCCCTTGATCCACAATAAAACTGGGCGTGGCCGATACCGGATCATTGAGGGTGGCCGTACTGTTTGCAGGTTGATTGGTTAAGGTCCATTGATAGGTCAGCCCATCCCCATTGGCATCCGTTGAGCCCGTCCCGTCTAAGAATGCCGGTTGTGTGACCGCAATCGTTTGATCGGCTCCCGCGTTGGCCACTGGTGCTAAATTCCCGGTTGAGAGGGTGACCGTGTCTGGGGCACTGTCGTCGGTGCCATCATTGACGATGAGTTGCACCACATAGTCGCCAGGTTGATCAACGAGGAGAGTGGGTAAGACCTCTGTGGAATTCGTCAGGGTCGTAGTACTGGTGGGTGGTTGACTTTCCAGAGTCCAAGCAAACGTCAACACATCGCCATCGGCATCCCTAGACCCACTGCCATTGAGTTCAAATGGCTCATTCACAACAACAGATTGATTGAATCCCGCATCTGCCACAGGTGGCGTGTTCCCGCCGCCTGGGCCTAACCCAAAGCCGCCTTCAAGAGTGATCGTTCCGCCATTACCCATGCGTACCCATTTACCAACGAAAGCGCCCGTGGCCACACTGTTGGTCTTGATGCGCAGGAGCCCGTTGGGGGCATAGATATTGGCCCGGATCGTATTATCTGTGCCAAATTTCACGGCTTCCGGCGTCGCATTGATCGCGCCGGTTGACCCATTGATGCCTGTCCCAATGATCACGAGATCCGCGGCGGTTAAGGTCAGCGCACTGGGAGCTGGACCGACAACCACATGGTGACGAGTTTCGAGATGGTCGGCGACTCGAATGTCGACGGGAGCTGCGGCCAAGACCTGAGCATTCGCACGGATATTCCATGACTGAAAGTGATAGACCCCTCCGGTAAGGGTGACGATGGCCCCATTACGCGCTTTGAGCACCCCATAATTTCCGGCATCTAAGCTGAGGGTGCCGCCTGAGGCAACGTCAAAGTCCTGGGTACCTGGCGTCACAGGAGGTACCGGTGGCAACGCCGTGACCAAAGGCAAGGTCACCGGTGTGGTGAGCGTGCCTTGAATAATGCCAGGACCTTTCAGGGTATTGACGAAGACATCGTGCACCATTGAGCCAGTTTTGAGGCGCATGGTATCGCCCATGACGCGACTCATAGAATCTTGCACGATGACATTGATGCCGAACGTGACTTCTTGGTCGCTGGCCAACCATGGCCCGGTACTCGCCATATTGGCACCGACATCCCCACTGACCACCGTGCTGCCTTCTCTCACCCATATCCCCTCTTCTCCGAGGACCACAAAATCTTGGGCGGCGTGACTGAAATTGAGATTGCCAAAGGCCAAGAATATTCCCATAAGCGCCATCAACCATCGTCGGCAGAGTGGGGTCTGTTCCCTTGGATAGGTAGACGTCTGGGTTTGAGACATCGGTGCTCCTTCCTGAAAATGGTGAAGTCTCGACTGACGTTGAGGGGCAGAGATGGGAAATTTGGTTTTCATGAAAATGTTCCTTTACCAGTTAACAATGGCCGGGACCGTATATGCTTTGTCGAGCTCCCTAACCGCTCTCACTTGATATAGAGCAGGCTATCTCGAATATGGCGACGATTTACAAACATTCCATCCCAACAGTGGCAATACCTCCCCTTCCAGGCAGAGGAATGGTGCCGATGATGCCCAAAGTATTCTGATCAATCACGGTCACTACTCCTTGTTTTCGTACTAACACATGCTGTGATGCATCAAGCACCGCGATGGAATGTGGCTCAAAACTCCCCCCGCCTACATCCGTCACACGAAGCCCTGAGTCGGTGACATTATTGGCGCCATCCACGTCCAATACTCCTAAATTCTTCGCTTCGGCGAGAAGAAGATAGGCTTTTGTCCCATCTGTATTGAAGGTGATTGAATGCGGACCGGCGAAGGACAATGTGGGGAAGATGACCTCGTCACGAAAGGTCACGGTCGGGACAGTATCAATGTCCACCACACTGACAAAGCTTTCCTCTGGTTCGTCAGCGCCAGCTGGTGACGGAAGCAATCCGATGGCCCCATTAGGAGACACCACTAGACCGCGGTCGCCGAACGTCACGGCATCGAGGGTCGTTCCGGTGTCAGATAAGACCCCATTTTGGTCCAATGCGGCGAGGGCTAACGACGAGAAACCACCCCGCCCTAAGACATGCACCCCTGCAGGAGGCAAAAGCACCAGCCTGTCCGAAATAGTCGCGTGCAACTCACTGACAATCGACTGATTCGCCAGATTGACTGAGATGGCAGCCGGGCCTGCCCCAAAACCTGAGACGAGGGCAATGTCCAATCGAGGACACCCAAGGGTGACTTCGTCAATAAAGTTGGAGAACGGTGCAACGATCGAAGTGATGACCACCGGAGGGGTTGGCTGAAGATCCACGAAGATCAACTCCCTTTGTCCGATAGAAGACGAATGCCCGACAGTGACCAATGCCGTCGATCCGTCGCCAGACACGACAACCTCTCGAGGCCCAGGGGTCGCTGTTGTAGGCAAGGGCACACTCGATTCGATCGAGAGCGTGAAGGGATTAATGACATTGAGCGTCAAATCGACATTATTCACGACCACCGCCCGAACCCCACTTGGGCGTGGCAATTGAATTTGACCGACATTCGTCACACCATTGGGCACAGGCGGGAACATGGCCGTAACACCTATTGTCTGGAACCCCTCAACCAGCCCTGTGGCTTTCACCTGAATGTTCCCCAAAACGGTTGCGATACCAGAGAACAGAAATGACCCATCTGCCGTCGTCACACCAACCACCGAATTCAAAATCTCAATCGTGGCATCTGCCACCGCATTTCCGTCGTGATCCACTACCGTTCCGCTGACGGTGGTGAGTGGATTCACAATATCGATGGTCGTGGTCGCAGTTCCGCCAAACGTGGTCACCGTCACCGTTGCGTTCCCCAGAGTGGTCACAGTGGGAATCGTGAGAAGAACCGACAGGGAAGTCAGGGTCCCACTATCGACCACGGCAAGAATGTCTCCATTCGAGACGGTCACCGTCGCGGGCCAGAGACCTGTCCCCGTCAACGCCAGGGTGGTGGTCGTGCCGAGTGGCATTGTCGCCGGCACACTCGTGGCAATCACCGGCGTGGTCACAGAATCACGAGAAATACTCAGGAGATTTCCTACCCGATCATATTCGTACGTCGCGACATTGCCTTGTCCGTCTTCGACACCGAGTAATCGCCCGAGTTCATCGTAGACATATTGGGCTTGGTCAGCAGATGGACTCTGCGGCCAGCCCAGAGAGAACAGCAGCAGCAGTGTGAAGAATAACCAGTTCACCCATCCGAGGGAACAAACACCACATTGTCGTAGTTGCATCATGTTCAGTCTCCACACTCTTTGATAAAGAAATGGTTCATAGCCGCATAGGCTCGATAGGTTTTTACACTCTCAATGTGCGTGAGGACATGATATGGATTCTCCTTCTTAAATTGCGGCGATTTCTTGTGCCCGGTGTCAGCAACAAAAGCCGTATGTCTCGTATTCAGCACATGCGCCTCCTATCAAATTTACTTCACTTTTCCTGGAGCCTGCTAAGAGACATCAGCCTAATGGGAACACCAGCATGAAGAGTCCCCTTGTTTTGTAGGTACTATTTTGGCGCTCATCCAATCGTTTACTTACCCTGGAAAGAAAAATTGAATGTTCATTTGGTACGCATGAACGGGACTTCCTTGCCCCGTTGTTTCTTCGACTTTCAGGAAATACCTTCCAGGTCCCGGAGGGGCAAAACCAAAGGAGAGAGTCCCTGGACCTCCAGAACCCACTGCGCTCACGACCCCCTCTTCGGTGAACAGGACCGTTCCATCATTCGCCAACCCCGTCACCCGGAGGGTCAAGGGTGGATCAGCGGCATTCACGAGCGAAATCACACCGTCATAAGGGTTCCCACCGGATGAATCGACATCAATCCGGTAAAAATCAACATCTGCCACAGGGTCAATCCGCCCCTCATTCTCCGAGGTAGAATTGACGAAATCAATGAGAGTCCGAGTCGCCTCGACAGACGTATTATTTGGTTCGATTTCAGAGGTCCCCACCGTCAACAAATCTAGATCAAACGGATCGCTGCTCCCGCCAGGCGTGAGCACCGTCACCGATCCCGTGGGATCGAACCCGGACGGCACTGTGAGGGTGCCACTGCTACCCCGGCTACTGACGACCGAAGCTGCATCAACAGTTACCGGAGTTGGCACACCCGGAAACTGTACCTCTGTGATGTTAGGATCAAATCCAAATCCCTGAATTTCAATTTGGCCTCCTACTGACACCGGGCCCACAATATTTCGAATGGCAGGAACAATTTGCAGGGGCACACTCCCACTTCCGGGACCAAAATTATTGTCAAAAACCGTGAGTGGGCCAGTAAAGATACTTCCAAAAATAAAGGCGACCGTCGCGGAAGTCCCATCAGGACTCACGTTATCAAGATTTCGTATAGCGGTTCCCAGGGTACCCGATGAATTGAAAGTGTGTATGGATGCTCTCGTTTCCTCGGTCAATCCTTGCCCTTGAAGAAGAATCGATTGGAACAGATTGGCCGCAGGTTCAAGCGGATTTTGCGGAGTGCCCCAAAGCGGAGGGGTGATTGCCTCACTCGTGAGAAGCGGATGACTAATCGGTAAGGTCCTACTTGTGCCCCCATCCGTTACTACTACGATGGTCGTCCTCGTCCCTGGTGTCACCAGCGATACACCGGGAGGAATGGTCACGCTCATCCGGCTATTAGATGAGAATACATCGTTGGCCAGCACTGGAGCCCCAGCTCCTTCAAAGACCAGACTAGTCACACCTTCCTTAAGGCCTCCACCTCTAACAATCACATCCGTACCTGGTTCAAATAATGTTCCCGCTGGAAGACTGTCCACTCCAGAGAGCAGTGGAACGATCTGAAGAAAAACTGAACCCGTCCCGAGTGCCGTTAACCCAGTCGTCGCGAGGGGAAGAACATGGGCTCGAGCCGTTATCCCATCAGCACTCACAAATATAATCGCTCTCGTATCCGTACCTTGAACGCCCGCGTGATCCGTTGTGGTATACAGCAAATCAAGGCCCGACTCAAAACCTAACCCTTCAAGGTTAATGTTTGTACCAGGATTCGCTGAAGGCAGATTAGGATCAAGAGGCGTCCCATGTTGAGCGACTGAATTAATCGCCACCAAGACCGCAATTCCAACTGAGACTCCATTACTCGTCCCGCCAGGAGTCATGACGGTGAGCGTCCCACCTGTCACACCAGGCGGCACCATGACCGTCACACGATCATTATTAAAGAGAACATCACTAGCCACAACTGACCCTACGGCTCCAGGGAAGAGAACAGTCGTGGCTCCCTCCTGGAATCCACTGCCTAAGACATCAACCGTCCCGCCAATAGTGACTGTCCCATCAATACTCGACGTTGTTGGAATAATTTGGACAGGCACTCCAGGCAAGGTGCTATTCGTCAAAACCCACAAACCCGTCGTCGCGGTGGCAGGCACAATGACATTCGCCGTCGTTCCATCAGGACTGATATTTGTCAGTGAAGCGAGTGCGATAGACGAGACACCGTTTTGATCAAGAGCCGGCACGTCAAGAGTATCTCCAGCCACAAATCCTTGACCAACCAATTGCACGTTCTGAAGAGCATTGGTAGAAGCCAGTATTAAATCTGCAGGCACACCAACAGTTGCCGTCACAGGAATGACCGTGATCCCTGGGGTGGTGAAGAACACACCAGCACTCGTCAGAGTGCCGACTTGTACTGTCACATCGCCAAAAGTTGTACCTGCCGGAACCTGGACCGTCAGATTAGTAAAGCTATCGCTGCTCACCGTAGCGGCTATTCGGGTCTCGCCTGCCCCTGGAAAAGTGACCTGATTGCTTCCCGACACCGTGCCAAACCCAGTTCCTTCAATGGTTATCGTTGCTCCAAGCGGGCGTACTTCAGACGAAAGCTGATTAATAATAGGCACGGGTTGGTTAATCGTAAAGGTGGTGGCATCGCTTCCTCCTGGAACAGTAACCGTCAAAGAAGTCATACCAAATGTAGTTGGATTAGGAATGACCAACGTTGTATCGATAGTAGTTTCCGTATTGGTGGTAACGACCCCAACCTGGATATCTGGATTGGAAGCCGTCACTGAAGAAAGGAGTAAGCCTGTTCCTGTGATAGTAATAGGAATTGTGAGACCAGCTTCAATCGGATCAGGCGTCAAAGAGCTAACGCTAGGCGCAGTTACAGGTCCGCGAGTAATCGACAACACATTCCCGACGGCATCGTATTCGTAGGTGGCAATTTCCCCTTGACCATCCATCACACCGACCAAACGTCCAAGCTCATCATAAAAATATTGGGCTTGGTCAGCAGATAGATTAAGCGGGCAGGCAAACAATATGGCCAACAGAATTGACACGCAACTCTTAATCAAGCTCCTTTGCTTCATGTTTTGGCCCACCCAAACACTCATAATCGCGCCTCCATCTCAAATCTTCAAGATTGTATTTATCAATGTGTATCTAATCGAACCTGGAGCGAGGGGCCTCTTGCTTACACAAATTTTCTTTTCTTAAAACCAAACAGTCTGAAATCGCATGGCTCATGGCTGGAAGGCATCGCACACACTCAATTCTAAGCCAGAAGGAATCCAATACCTTGCTGACACCAAAGCGCAGAAGAACGGAATGGTCACCGCACGGTATGCAAGGTAACGTGTTGACGGATACTTGGAGAAAGGGACGCGGTCTCAAGAAAGAGGATGTTGGAGTCTTTGAAGATTCAGTCGTTGTCATGGGTACCGCACCAACCCCCACTCATCGTCTGTTTCAAGAAAAGTCGTGTCTCAACAACAGACACGGTAGGTGCGCAACCTAGCAAAATCATTCCAAAAAGAAACCTGATAAAATCATCAGGTCGGGTATCTACGTACTGCCTGGCGTTCGGCGCTACGTCCTCCCACATCTCTCTTGATCAACACTCGCGATCGTTCAAGAAAAGGACAGAAGACCTGGCTGTTGCACCGCAGGCAAAGAGTGGGCCCACCGCGCGTGAGGCTTATTGCTCGCGCCTGGTGCTACCATGCGACTCGACAGCGAACCAGTCTTTTGGGGACGATTAAGAATTGATGAGGTTGGATTCGAATAGTCGCAGATGTGCTAAACGAGCACGAGACGGGAGTTTTAGTTTGTGCAGCAAATTGTACATATGAAATTGGACCATCCGCTCAGAGATCCCTAACGTGTCCGCTATCGTTCGATTTGTTTGCCCTTGGCCAAACGCCTTGATCACGGCCTTTTCTTGATTCGTCAACATCATGAGCAAGGACTCGTCCACCAGGAGAAGCGGCAATGGCTGCTCGCTTGAGCCAGGTTCAGCACCGCGGGGGGCGAGATGATCGGTCACCCATCCCATGACATGATGGTCCATCGGGAAGAGGCACAACATCGCTTGATACAGTATTTCTCCTCGCTGAAGATCAATGACCACCTCCTGTTGTTCCTGATGAAGAAGCGCCTCTGTCAGCCCATGTAAAATTCGCTGGCTCGTGGGTTGAGCGAACGCATCACTCAGACTCGTTCCAATAATTTTATCCCCACCCAAGAAATGGCCATGGACGGGATTCGGGAACGCGCAATCCACATAGACGCCTTGAGAGTTCCAGAGAAAGATTTTGTGTGGTGCGGGTCGTCGAAGAAGCCCTTGTGTTCCCTGAGCCTGAACAGAAGAACGGGCGGTTTCACCAGGCCCGCTCACTACCTGTTCACGAGCACGTCGTTGATTCATCTCAACCTTTTCGTGCTCACAAGATCCTTCTCCTAGTTTCTTGTCGGGCGGGTGTGCAGTGACATGCGATCAGCACTTGTCAAAACTATTGCAGCAAATGCGTTGAATAATAGCAACTGTAATCTGACGCAATTATTGAGGGAAGCACAAACCCTGGCCGGTTGGCCGGAAAAAGAAGGTAGGGAACATTCTGTGTCACACTTCTCTTATCTCTTGTTGATTTACTCTTTAAATCTGTAACAGTTGGCCTGAATAAGAGACCAAATTCATATGCGAGTTATGCTATGAGACAACACAACTAGCGATGTCGTTTCTATCTCACCTCACTCATCCTATTCGTAATCTTGCTCAAGGACGACCGGTTCTTGCTATTTTCGAGGCTTGCCTGCGGTGCAACTCTCAATGTGGATACTGTGATTTGCCGTTAAACCAAGGTCGTGATGAATTATCTCGTCAGGACATTCAAAAGATCTTCACAAAACTCTATCAAGACGATGGCATTCGGTATCTCTTCATTCAAGGGGGTGAGCCACTCTTACGAAAAGACCTTTTGGATATCCTAGAAGATTTAGCCGCAATAGGGTTCAACTTGGGCTTGGTGACGAATGGGACCTTACTCAAACCATCCTTCGTCAAGCATCTCGCAACACTTCCCATCACCATTTCTGTCAGTTTAGATACGCTCAACCGAGAACGCTATGCATCTATTCGTGGGGCTGATCAATTACCTCAGGTTCTTGAAGGCATCACTCTCCTAGAAAATTTCCCTCACGCCAAATATGTCACTTGCATCGTTAGCGAGAAAAATCGTGACGATGTCTTGGATGTCGTGCAATTCGCACGATCCCGCGGATTTATTCCAGTCGTTGGGGCCTATCATTGGGGCATTGAGCGTTATGGAAAAATTGACTTGGCGCTCCAGTACGAACGATCTGCAGCTGTTCATGTGTTCAACCAAGTGTATGAATCGGGCATGGTGCCTCGTGGGTACTTCCGACGATACCTGCAAGACAATATTCGATGGCTTGAAGGAAAGTCTTTGGCGCCGTGCGATGCTGGGCGCCATAGTGTTTCCATCGATGCGTCAGGGAATGTCGCACCCTGCTATGCCCTCCAACCAGCAGGAAATTTGCTTGATACCTCATTAGAAAACATTCTGTCTCAAATGGATCGAGACGCTATCAAACAATGCTCGGACAATTCCTCATGCAATTTGCTATGCAGCCGAGTCGTCGGATCAACACTTCGCCATCCCATCTCGGCATTCATCACGACTCAAAGCCTTAAAGCAAAGGACGCGGCATCCGCTTGAGGCACATCCATACACCAATCCATTTCGTTGTACGAAACAACGAATGAAGTCATGGCGGGTGCTCAACCAATATCGAAATCCTTCTCAATACATGTTCACCAATTTTAATGACAAAAGATGACCCTATGTCCTCCATAAAGACTCTTGACCATCGGACTTATTCATCTGAAGCATACCCGGAAAAAACTCAGGTAAATGGAGACCTCCCCGTTTGCCCGTTGACTGGGAGCGACAACGTCATCGTACTGGAAACATTCTCCACCTCCCTCTTGATTGAATGTTATCAGCGCGATCTTGGCCTCGACGTATCCTCAGAATTTAAGAATGTTCAGCGCCTTCAACTTTGTCATTGTCCAAGCTCTGATCTGATGTTTTTTTATCCATCCATAACAGGATCGCGAGAATTTTACCAAAAACTCCACGACTTTCCTTGGTATTTTCCTGAAACCAAGTTTGAGTATGACCATGCAGCAACGTGGATCACACCTCACCAAGAGATACTGGATATCGGTTGTGGAGCTGCCCAATTCGTGCAGAAATTTCCAGAGACGTCTTATACAGGGCTAGACCCCAACTATCGGGATGAAAAGAAAAACGTTCACACGAGCCATCAGATTCTTACTGAAACGATTGAAAAACATGCGATGACGAATCCGCATGGTTATGATGTCGTCTGTGCCTTTCAAGTACTGGAACATGTGGCCAACCCTAGAGAATTTCTCACTGCGGCTCTCACATGTTTGAGATCAGGAGGACTTCTTATCTTAGGCGTTCCCAGCGCAGAATCCTATGTCACGCAGATCACCAATTTGGTCTTAAACGCACCACCACACCATGTGACTTGGTGGACCGACCAATCCTTGTACTCCCTCGCCAAGGAGTTTCAACTATCGGTACTTGATCTCACACATGCTCCACTTGAATCATGGGAAACCCGTTTGTATTGGATGCAGCGTATGGCTGAGATATTCGGCACGAAGCAGACGACTCACTTTACTGAATCACCATATCGTCGACTGTCCAATATCGCCGCCTACCTTGGCGCTGGCTTGATCACGCCATTTGCCAATCCCCCTGCATCGGCCCAAGGCTCATCAGTCATCATGGTTGCGCAGAAAGAATATTTCACACCTTCATAGCACGACATTCGCATCCACGTTATTCCTAAGATTCATACAGAGGAGATTCAAGAATGATAGCTCGCTTCAAACACAACAAATCATTAGCCTCTTGGTTCCCACGGAGCCAAGGGCATTATTTCAATACACCAGGACTCGTGGTTCTTCTCACATTCTTGACAACAGTTGGCTGTAGTACATTGCCAACGAGTTACCACCCCACGAATGCCATCACCACAAGTGAGTTTTCACACGACCTCTTCGATCAGACATTACAGGATCATGTGAAAGATGGCGTGGTCCAATATCCATCATATGCGTCGGATGCTCGATTCACTCAATATCTCGAGCTACTCAATCGACTCGATCCCTCCACGCTTCCAGGGCAAAACGATCGTTTGGCATTTTGGATTAATGCCTATAATGCGTTTGCGGTAAAAGGCATTGTCGATGGATATTCACCAACAACCTGGACCGATAAATATACGTATTTTGTCAGTCGGGATTACATGGTGGGAGGAGCCGAGGTGAATCTCTACGCGGTGGAACGAGATATTCTTATTCCTCGGTTTCGTGAACCGCGCATACACTTTGCGATCGTCTGCGCCTCACAGTCCTGTCCCAAGCTCCAATCTTGGGCCTATACCCCTGAAGACTTAGACAACCAACTCACGCGCAGTGCGAAACAGTTCATCAATGATCCGTCGCGAAATCGATTCGACTCGGAACGAAAAATAGCCTATCTTTCTATGATCTTCGATTGGTTTGAAGAAGACTTTACCAATCATTCAGATACTCTTCTCACATACATTGCCCAATTCGTCACGGATGAAACCTTGGCAGAAGATCTTCGACAGACTCCCTATACCATCAAATTCCTGGAATATGATTGGCGATTAAATGGGATCCCTCCTCGTCCACAGGCAGAGGAATGAACGGTCCTGGTATATTCGCAGAGTAGAAGATCATTTTTTTGGCTTTTGTTCATAATCCTTGATAAAACTGTAATACTCTGCACCAATATGAGACTTATCCCTTAAAAGGGTACCGTAACTCGTGGGGGCTCCGCATAACAGCAGAGGAACCCCAAACACTTTCACTCAATATTCATACATAGGAGACCGTTCACATGACACAAAAATCACTTCTTCTTGGTGCAGCCCTTTCAGGATTACTGATTGCGTCGGGTTGTGCTCATTCCCACGACTCAATGTCTCACGGGGAAATGGCGAAAGGACAATGCCACGGAGTCAATGACTGTAAAGGCAAAGGCGAATGTAAAACTGTCGCGAGTTCTTGCGAAGGGAAGAATGATTGTAAAGGTAAGGGTTGGACGAGCATGAGCAAAGCCGACTGTGATGCCAAAGGCGGAAATCACGTCGCCAAATCTCACTAAAGTGTAATGTCTCAGAGACAACCAAACATAGGGGTGGGACTACGTCCCACCCACTACCCCTTTCTCGAGCCACGTCCTCAAACTCAAGTCACCTGGTTTGAAGCCGTGAGTGAGAACTATATGGATACCAAGGGACGCCCACTCGATATGTTGGAATTGATTCGAGAGGACTACCCAGTCGCCTTGCATGGCGTTTCCTTGTCTATCGCCTCAGCCGAAGGGCTTCGGCCCAGCTACTTACAGAATCTTCGTACATTAGTTGACCGTATTGACCCGTTTATTGTCTCAGACCATCTTTGTTGGACAGGGTTGAATCAGCAAAACTTACACGATCTTCTGCCTATTCCCTTTACCGACGAAGCCTTAACTCTGATTGTCAAGCATATAGACCAAGTCCAAACGTTCTTACAACGACCGCTTCTCCTGGAGAATGTCTCCACTTATCTACAAATTCCTGAATGCGAATACACAGAATGGGAGTTTCTGCGAGCCGTCGCAGAGCGATCAGGTTGTCAAATTCTTTTGGACCTCAACAATTTGTATGTCAACGCCAGCAATCATCATTTTGATCCCTATGTCTTCCTTGAACAAATTCCCACCCATATCATTGGGCAAGTTCATCTCGCTGGATATACCGATATGGGCACGCACTTATTTGACACGCATTCCAAACCAGTCTATCCCGCAGTCTGGGACTTGTTTTCATCACTCATTGCTCGCGCCCCAGACCTCCCTGTCTTAATTGAATGGGATGAAGATATTCCTGAATTTCCACAATTAGAAGAAGAAGCGCTGAAAGCCGCGCATATTTGGACGTACCACCATGGCCAAACTCACACTCAGCCACTTTCAACACCTATTTTCTCAAGCTTCCCTCAGACCTGAAGAAGCGCAGATCGAGCCGACCTTGTTGGAGACCGTCCTACCAGGCGGCTCTCTGACCTCTGATCACGCGGTCGACGTCTACCGAACCGGGCATATCGTTCGTCTGACCGAAGCCCTAGGAGAAACATTCGAAGCTGTGTGGTGGGTTGCTGGAGATGACAACTATTTTCGCTTAGCCAAAGAATATTTACTCACACATCCTTCGACCTCCTACAATCTCTCGGATTTCGGAAAAACTTTTCCTGATTTTTTAGAGAAAAAGCAGCCGTTTTCCGACCTTCCTTTTGTCTCAGACTTGGCACGCTTTGAGTGGACATTTAAAGAAGTCTTTCATCTGCCCCCTCATACGAGTCTTTCGCCAGAAGACTTCCAACGACAAGAGCTATCAGGAGACGCCCGTTTTGCCTTTGGCTCATCAATCCGTCTTTTTCATTCCTCGTACTCGATCTATGAAATCTGGAAACTTCGTGCAACGAAGCAAGAACCGCTGTCAGAAGAATATTGGAATACGCCTCAATGGCTCCTTTGCTACAAACACGAACAACAAGTGTATATCAAGCACATGAACGAACCCGAATATCTGCTGCTCCAGCATTTACATGCCGGAAAAAACATCGAAGATGCGCTGACACACACACTCCAAGATTTCCCTGATCTGACCACTGCCATCGTTTCTGACTTATTCGCATTGATTAAAACCACAGGGATTGCCGCGCAACTCTCCACTGAGCCAATGCCATAACCACCCTGTACCCTGAATAGACTGACAAGACCCTCATCCATGATGCGCTTGAATTTCAATACCGCACAGACACATGTAGAGCAGCAAGAACGAATCTCGGCACAGCTCCGCTCACAAGCCACGTATGACACGCAGGCGGAATGGCCTCATGCTCATTAAATCTGGTGAGCATACTCACCTTGCACAACTTCTACGCTTCATGGAATTAGGAGAACATTTGGCGCATGACTGTGCTCAGAAACAGTCTAGGCTCGCACCGGAACCAGGGATGCAAACGTTTCTGGTGGGACAGGCTCGGCAAGAGGGGTATCATGCCTTCGTTTTTCATGGTGCCATTCGTTGGCTCGCACCAAAGGCAACTCAATCTTCGGAAATTGCTGAGCAGATGAATCACTATCGCCAATGTGTCGAGGCGGCCATCGCCCGAGAGGACTTTGCGGAAACCCTTGTGGCAGAACAAATTATCTTAGAAGGGTTAGGAGAAGCCATCCTCAGAAAAATTGAAGTCGGCTTGGTCAAACGTGGTGCGCCTTTTCGAAGACTGAGACGCATGCTCATCCACCAAGAGGAAGCCCATCACCAATTTGGCCTTCGCGTTCTCTCCAGAATGATCGAACAAGATGAAGAATCATGTGAGAGCCTACGAAAAAAATCAGCGATGTATCTACCTCTCGCGAAAACCATGCTGTTTGCAGCAGAAAACTCGTTCGTCTCACTGAAAGAAGACCCACAAGATTATTGGGACGAATTTGAACGAAGTTTGCCTCCGTGGCTACAAACGCCTCCCCCACAGCACATGACATCGCTATTCCTTTCAAAAACCGTGGCGTGAGACCTTTGCGAAATAGCACACAATCATGATCTGGCTGATCATCCCGACATTGAACGAAGAACGGGCGCTCCCTCAGACACTAGCCTCGGTCTTCCAGCAACAGAGCCACTACCAAATTATTGTGGTCGATGGAGGAAGCACTGACCAAACCCAAGAAATTGTACGGACCCATCCTGAGATCATCTGGTTGACGGCGCCAAAAGGTCGTGCCTCGCAAATGAATGCGGGGGCACACTACATGTTGCCTCATCAACACACATCCAAGGATTGGTTGCTCTTTCTCCATGCAGATACCCTTCTGCCCGCTGACGCCTTCAAGCAACTCGATCAGATCGGCATCGATAGCGGTTGTCAGGCTGGAGGATTTCAACATCAATTTTCTGGCCAAGACTGGCGACTCACAATGATCTCCTGGCTTGATAACTTTCGATGCCACCGATCACAAATCATCTACGGAGACCAAGCCCTCTTTGTGCGTGTCGGCTTATTTCACCAACTGGGCGGGTTTCCCTTACAGTCGATTCTGGAAGATGTCCGATTTTGCGAGCAACTTTTGCTACATACCACTCCCAAGCTGTTGCCCTCCTCGGTGGTCACTGATGCACGTAAATTTCTTCAGATGGGCGTGTGGCGAAGCTTGCTCCGCGTGGTCATGATTATTCTTCATGTAGAATATGGTCTCCCGACGCTGCCCCCCGCATTTTTCGCTGACGTTCGCTAAGACAGTGCAGATGCCATGTTGTCCATTCATCAACAACACAGGGCATCGCTGATTTCAACCGCACAGAACATCCAATAACGAATAACACAGCACACGCATAGACGCCCCCATCATCTATTTCCTCACGTGATGTCTCATTTTTTTTTGCCTAGACTGTTAAGAATCCCTGTGGCTCTAACCGATAGGAATGGCATAGGAGGGAATATGAGCCACACAAACGGACCCCTGACTCACACAGAAGAACTTCCCAGCTTCCTTCAAGATTTTGAAGATGCCGACCTTCAGCGCTATACCTGTTTTGCGAGTGAATTCCGTGACCAACGAATGGAATCAGGATCCATGGCGGAAGCCGGATTCTGGAACACAGTCGTCAACCTGTGTATTGATGAACGGATGCGGCGGGATCAAAACATTCGGCGACTAGAATATATGTACCGGACAGGTGTGGACCCTGAGCACTATAAATAACCCCCCATTGTAACGACCACCTATCCTCACTTCTTTTCCTTCATCAATTTCTTCAGTCGCTCTTCTGCCTTGTGAGCCACGGGACTCTTCGCGTGATCACGAACGATGCGTTCGTAGAGCTCTTGGGCATGGGCTTGATTATGTTGTTCCTCTTCAAATTGTGCTGTTTCAAATAATTGTTGCGGGTCTTCTCCGCAGGCCATGAGCACACCCATGACCAACGCCAGACCAAACCACCGTCCAACGTTTTTGATAACACATGACACATGATGAAATATGAATTTTTTGTTCACCAAAAAACCTCCAACGCTAAGGAACCAATACTGAGGCACCGATACAATTATTCATGCCAACGCGATCATAAATATTATATCTCATGAGGAAGGTTCAATCTGCTATGCACCCTGAAGATGAATTGATTGATGCCCTAAGAACATTTAACGACTGTGAAATTCGGGTCTATACTCGATTTGCTACGGAATGGCGTGATCAACGTGTGACTGATGG
Organism: Nitrospirales bacterium; assembly: GCA_029261235.1. GTDB lineage: Bacteria > Nitrospirota > Nitrospiria > Nitrospirales > UBA8639 > Nitrospira_E. The sequence goes on along the minus strand of JAJDBS010000018.1, from coordinate 8,557 downwards.
CTCACCGGCAGAAGTGGCCTTTTGGAATTCGTTAATATCTTCAATGGTAGAAGAACGGCACCGACGGAAAGAAGAAGTGCGGCGATTAGAATCCATGTTTCAGACAGGTCGAGATCCAGGATTTTGAGGGTGCCTCATGCGAACGATGCTTGCACGTACCTCGAACGTCCATCCTCCCACATCAACGAATCATTCTAAGCAGACTCAATCACTTTTTCGTACAACGTCTTTGTCCGCTGAGCAATGGCCGTCCAACTAAACAGCGCTTCGGCCCGACGACGACCGGCCGTTCCCATCGGTTGGCGCAAAGCCGGATCACGCATAAGCTGATTGATACGTTCTGCGAGATCCTGCGCATATTTCTCTGGGTCCTTGGGAGAAAAAGGCGCTTCCTTCTCTTGCTCCACCGGCACTAAAAAACCAGTTTCATCTTCCACGACGACCTCGGGGATGCCTCCAACCGCTGAAGCCACGACCGGGACCTCACAAGCCATCGCTTCTAAATTGATAATACCAAACGGCTCGTAAATCGAGGGGCAACAAAATACCCCGGCATTCGAATACAACTCAATGAGGCTTGGTTTATCGAGAACATCTTGTATCCAATAAATGTCTTCACGATGCGCGGACGCTTTCTCTAGCGCCTCTTTCATTTCAGCAGCAATGGCTGGAGTGTCGGGAGAACTCGCACACAGCACCACAGGGAAACCTGCGTCCAAATAGGACAAGGCCTTGAGTAAATAAATGATGCCTTTTTGGCGAGTAATGCGCCCAACGAACAACACATAGGGCTTACCCGTGGGAATGTTATATTTCGTCAACACCTCATGACTGTCGACTTTTTTAAATTCATGAAGGTCGATCCCATTATGAATCACATGCACCCGATCAGCCTGAACCTTGAACAATCTCAGAATATCGTCCTTGGTCCCCTGTGACACAGCAATAATGGCATCTGCCATTTCCAATGCGGCCTTCTCAACCCATAACGAAAAATCATACCCCCCGGCGAGCTGCTCCCGTTTCCATGGACGCAGTGGCTCCAATGAATGCGTCGTGACCACCAAGGGAATCCCATAATTCAACTTGGCCAAGATTCCTCCCAAGAGGCTGTACCAGGTATGGCAATGCACCAAATCAACATCCAACCCATCAGCATTCATCTGCCAGCATCGCTGCACGGCCCCAAACACCGAATGCAGTGGTTTGGGTGCACCAAACGGCACTTCGCCGAGAGGAAATCCCTTGACCTTCAAATTTCCCTGCTCGATATCCTGGTCCCCAAAACACCGCACTTCCACTGGAAGCATGCGAGCAAGCTCTCGACTTAAATACTCGACATGCGCCCCAGCTCCACCATAGGTGTAGGGAGGAAATTCATTTGTAAGCATCAAAACTTTCATGATAGTTTTATTCCAACAACGCCAAGAGTCATACTGAACGGCCTACCTTAATAGAAAACCCAGGATAAGTCATCTAGGTCGAGAATAAGGAATCGAAAGAACAGAGCTTCTGCCTGCCAGATGCAGGAGAGCAATCGACGAACAGACTTATGCTTGACTTAGTTCTTTTCTTTCTATCCGACGTCTGTTATCTAACCATGGAGATGGATGGTCTGATACACGTGCGGGACTTGTCAGAGTACAGCGAGTTGCTTCGCCCTCCTAAAACGTAACATCTATCCCATGTAGTAGAGACAGGCCGTGCGTCAATGATTTTGGGTCCTTGTGCCAACACAAAAGCATCTCAGTCATCTGGCCGAAACCCAGCATCGCTAACAGGGTCATGAGAGTCAGATGGCGAATCAACAATGTGTTACACCTCCCTTTCGGCCTGAGGATTTTCAATACATTTGAGTGCATGAATGGCATAGTCGTTGTCAGGAAAATCAGAACGTACCTGTTCATAGGTAGTCTTCGCCATATTGACCTCACCCAATTGACCATAACAAAACGCGACATTTAACAGAGCCATTTCTCGGTAAGACCAGATGGACGGCGACATCAACACCACCGCACGAAAGTGATCTATCTGTGGATATCGCGTAAAAAACATATGGCTTTTTTCGAATTCTCGGATAGCAGGTTGGTAGTTTTTTGCGGCCAAGAGCTGAAGGCCACGCCGATGTGCTGAGGCTATGAACATTTTCGAAAATTGTGCGTAGAGCAGATACACCCCGGCTCCGACCACTGAAGCGAGATGTTTTTCCTCAGAGCCAAACAGAGGCCATACCAAACCGATGAGAACCACAATTGCAAGCAATTGAGGCACGGTGCGAGACCAAGACCAGTAGTTGTCGCTCAGTTGCATCATCAGCCGACTAGGACACACCTGAACACAATGATTTCATTGTTGGCACGTAATCGAAAAAGTCGAGTCGATCTCTTCATTTCTTCTTCTTGGGCTTACTCGAGCGAACAGCGGCCGCATAAGAACGATCAGCCCAAATCTTCGCTTCCTCAGGATCATCAAAGATATCCTCGGGAGCCATGAAGTAGGACATCTTAAACGCCTTCCCCTGTTTCTCATAACTGAATTGCTCTAACTCTCGGTCGATAAAAAATGATGATATCGTCTCATCCACTTTGAGATACAGGGAATCATCTGCGACCAGGCCAAACATCAATCCTTTATAAAAAATCCCGTAGCCTCCAAACATTCGACGTGGTTGAATAGATCCGAACTCACGAAACACCTCTTTCAAATATTCAACGTAATCGCTCATCTCATAGGCCTTAAGACACAGTCACAAACAAAAATGGCTCTCCGTCGAACTAGGCCTCGACAATATCGGACTTCAAGCTCGTCACAAAGGCCCCCACTTCGTCACATTCCTGCTGAGGCACCTGCAACGCCTTCATCGTCGCACCAGCATGCTCGAGAAAGATCTCCCAGTCTCGTTCACTGATTTTCATGCCTTTATGGGATAGTTTCATATCTCGGCCAGTGTAGTACATCGGTCCGCCCGAGTGAGCACACAAATAATCGATGAGGAGTTGTTGCTCCCGAGCAAGTCCATCATCACTACGATTCTGCCAAAATCGACCCAATTGTGGATCCGCTTGCACACGTGGAAGCAAATCATTCGTAAACGCGACGATACCCTCATACCCACCAAGACGTTCAAATAAAGTTTTTTCAGCCATTTCTTACTCCTTTTCGTACAGATTGATATTCCAAAACAGAAGGGTCGGTAGACCCTTAAATCAAATTAACCAACAACAGTTTTTTCATCAAGAATTGATTATCTTTTAAGAACCTGTTCATGAAGATTCAGTTTTACGTCGGGAAGGTCGTCCATATATTCGATCGATTCAATCACCCTATTGATCAAGTTACGAACCTAAAATTCCTGTGGGCTTCCCATCTACACTAACCTGATTCCGCTTTTGCCAATATTCGGCGATTCCTTCTTTGCCTCGATTCTCAGCCCACTTCGCTAATACCTGACGATCTTCAACATATTCCATAGAAGGCACAGCGTAGCCGCAGGAGGTTTGCACCAAATCGATAGACAGTAAAAAGTACTGTCGCGTCCCTGCTGTGGAAGGCAACAGAGTAGAGAACTCAGACCAACGCGAATCCCTCGGATGAAAGACCTGCGCCGCTCCATAGACGCGAAGAATTCGTGGCGGTCCATCAAAGGCACACCACATCATCGTCATTCGATTCGATTCAGAGAGATGCGCCGCTGTTTCATTCCCACTACCCGTCAAGTTCATCCAGAGAATCTCATTCGGTCCAAGGACACGCAGAGAATCTTGCCCCTTCGGGGAAAGATTAATTCTCCCATCAGGCGCAGCCGTCGCCACAAAAAACATTTTTTGCGCCGCAATGAATTGGCTTAACTCATCACTCAGCTCAGGGAATTGATCAGCCACGATTGCACTCCATTAATTCAAATTTATACCAAAATAGACGAATCTCTAGATTATCACTAAAGCCACAACGCGCGTCCAGACAAACTCGGTTGTGCAGCCTAACAATAATGAGATCGACTATTTAATTTTGAAGGGATTGATTAAATGCCCGGTTTCGTCCCGGCAGCCGAGGTCCTTTTGTTTCGGCAAAAGGACCCAAAACCATTGACGCCCAGTTCGGCGGGATCAAATTAGGCGGACGCAGAAAATGGAAGGGCGAGCCAACTCGCATGGCTCAAACAAGGCCCGCCAAGAAATTAGTACCGTCCGCCCAAAGAGCCGAACAGCAGGCGTCGATCAGGCGAGGGTAGAGTTTCTGTGTTCAGGTATTGCAATCACGCAAAACACTTTCGGCTTCATTCAATTACCCCAAAGCGTGTCCATCCCCTATTAAATTGCAAGACCTGCCCCAAAGCAGGCGCTGAGCAGCTTTATCGCGTAGCGTCCAGCGACCGAGGGGGGCAAGGTTGAGCGCCATGTTAGGGCTTGCGACCCGTTTTAACTTGTTTCGAAAGATTTGGCAGGACATAGATTGTACGCAGAATGTTTTCAGCAATTTCTAGCGCGGCCACAAGTTCGCGTGGCTGAGCAGATGTAATTTCATGTGCTGCAACGTTTCCAAGGAACCGGTGCGTATGAAGAATGTCAGCTTGTACTTTTGACAAAACACCACTCGTCGCTAAGCCGTCGATAAGCTTTTCGAGATTGCCGCCAGCGATCTTTTGGTCTCTGCAAATTGATTCAATTAGTGCTCTGAGCCCGACACCTGATAGCACTGGAAGTTGCGCGTTCATTGCCCCAATGACTTCTTTGTATATAACTCGAACCTTAGTAGGTAGTTCCAATTCACCATCAATTGGTTGCCGTTCAGTAGCGCCACGCGGATATGTTTTCCAAGTTGTCTCTATTTCACCGCTCTGTGGGTTCCAATCGTATTCAGACCAAGTTTCAATTGCATAAGTAATTGCGTCGCATCCGGCACATTGAGCTAAATAATGAGTTTCTCTCCAGGCCATATCCTCTTCGTCACGACTGCTATTTTGTTTTTCAGCTAATACTTTGTGATTTGTCTGTTTTCCACATTTATGGCAAAAAATCTTCATATTAGAGAGCCCTAGCAATATTTAAGTGGATCCACATAAGAGTCAGCTCTGCCAATTTCTGTCCCAGATACCTTCCATCACATTTTTATTTCTGAAGTCAGGTCTTGCAATCACGCAATCCGCTTTCGGCTTCACCCAACTATCCCAAAGCATGACCAACCGCTGTCATATTGCAAGACCTGACCCCTAGCACACATGAGCTAGGTAAAAGAAGCGCAAAGCAATGAGCGTCGGCAGAATGGGTTTATTCATGCCTTGATTTTTTTTTAAGCGGATCGACAATCACAAGCTTGGACTCATTAGGAGAATACGTAACAAGAATAGTTCGGCCTATCGGTTTAGCGCCGTCAAATCCCTCGATCAGTTTAGACTGGAATGTCCCCTCATGAATAGAAACAAGCGCAGAAATATAGGCACTTATTGCCCCCTCAAAATCCGCCGGATCAATGCCAGGCTCAACCAACAATTTAAGGGTTAAGCCAGTGGGAATCTCCCCAGAAACTGAGAAAACCAAGGAATATTGAGGTTTAGTAGATGGTGTCTTTCCCCTTGTAAACACAAGTGTTGTTTGTAGAGCATTCTTTCCTAGAAACTTTTGGCCAAGTTTAACAATTGCCTTTTTTAGAATGTGGTAATGATCTTTTCCTGCCTCACTTAGAAAGCTCTCGAAGTATGCCTTACCAATGAATACTATAATCGCAGTTGGAATCAACCACTCCATGCTGGCGAATGGACCGGACTCGGGACGTTCTTCCGTGTTAACCACCAGCCCAGGGATAGCCACATCACTTTCAAAAGCATTAATCGCCTCGGGATCAATAGACTTTTCATAACTGATAGCTATATGAAGAGTTTCATCGGACATAATTTCTCATTCAGTTATAACAATGATTAAATGGATATGGATAAGAGGCGGATTTGCAATTTCCTATCCGTATAATAACAAAGAGTTTAACCAGAAGATCGTTCAATAATCCTCGGACTAAGTCAAGGGAAAGATGAATTTGCGCTAACAACTCGCGGGCATGATCGAGCTAAAGAGAATCTCCGCCTTGGGCGCGGCTGAGCCCCTGGCCAAATTCGACTTTCTGGCGAACCTGTTTGAGCCCTTCGATAAAACTCAGGACAGGCTCCGCGAGTTGTTCTCCATTTTATTTTGGCCTAGGACGAAGGTACCCCAACAGTGTCGCGACCGGGCGGAAGTGGTTTTGGGTCCTTTTGCCGAAACAAAAGGGCCTCGGCTGCCGGGCCGAAACCCGGCATTACAGTAGATCACTTGGACTCAAGAGATGTAGTTCTTTAAACCTTAAAAACGCCTTTCCACCCTCACGCACCTTCATCCCTCTTCAAAGCAAAACCCTCAAGAGTGAGGGTATTCTGAAATGTCTTAGTTTTGTTTTTTTTCGAGGCCTATCACTTTCTAGAGTTTCGCAACTCCCCGTTTTCCACCCTTGAGTCTGGCCGGTCGCAAGATCATTCGGTATTTTTGGATTAAACCCTGGAGGTCTTTGTCAGAAAACTTTTCATCGATAATTTTTCTTGTACGGAGTCTGGAAATACTGACCATTTGAAGCCCCCGTTGATTGAGATACGTGAGGATCGACTCAACAATCGGATCAATTTCTTCCGGCAAATCACCCCCTCCCCCTTCGCTGACTTGAAGCGTTTGATCATATTCAGGGAGTTCACTGTCTTGTTCAATTTTACCAATTTGTTCGATCAAAATAGACCAGGGCTGATGTGCTGCCGTCGAGAAATCAAGATAGTGGATCGCTTCCAGCTTCGGATGCATGAGACACGTATCCAATCGAATCGGAATGATGGGTTTTCCCTTCCCCATTGCGGAAGCCCACTCGTACGTCACGTAGGATGATGCAGCAGAATCGGTGCTTACGGCCAAAAGGACCACGAAGCATTCTGAAATGCCTTGATCAATGCCATTCCGCCAATCGTCACCGGCTCTCAATTGTCATTGATCAATCCAAACCGAAATATTCTTCTCCGCAAGTTTGAGTCGTACCAGCTCTGCAAAATGATAATCTTTCTGTGAGTAGCTTAGAAACACGTGCGGCATAGATTGTCTCCTATTCTGTCTGACCATGAGCTGATGTATTTGGATAAAAAGGCTAATCTGAAATTTCCTATCCCTACAACAACAACGATTCAAGTCTGAGGATAGTTTAATAATCCTCGAAATAAGTCAAGGGAAAGATGGATTCCCGCCATCAGCGGACGGGAATGTCGAACCTGAAGAGAACACCTGCCTTGGGCGCGGCTGAGTCCCAGGCCAAATCCAATTTTGTGGCGAACCTGTTTGAGTGAAACGAGTTGTTCGCCTTCATTATTTGGCCGGGGACGAAGGTACCCCAACGGGGCCGCGACCGGGCAGAAGTGGTTTTGCCTACTTTTGCCGAAACAAAAGTAGGTCGGCTGCCGGGCCGACCCCCGGCATCACAGAAAACACGTAGAACACGAGAGATAGCTTAGGGTTGATTGTCAGTTATAAGTCTGTTCATCGCGCTTGGCGAGTTTGAGAAGTACGACTTTTTTACGCTTGTCATCTATATCGTACAACACACGGTAGGGTCCTACCCGCAACCGATGCTCAGCAACGAATTTAGCGACAATGATCTCGCCTGTTAGCTTCTTAGCTCGTTTTCCTTGAGGTCGAGGATTGTCCCCGAGACCTCTAATGGCGGCAATGATCGTTTTCTGGTAATCGGCAGGTATTTTTTCTAAGACTTTTTGGAAGAGACGCTCAATGCGCTTACTGGGGAAAACAACTTCATAGGCCATCTATAGGCCCATTTTTTTGAAGAGATGTTCTACTGGAACATCTTTTCCATCTGCATACTCTTTCCGAGCTTGTTCGATTTCTTGAAGGATTTTTTTATCCTTTAATTCATCGATGGTTTCTACCAGATCCAGCATATCCTCATAAGGTACTAAAAACGAAACCGGCTTACCATGCGAGAGGACCATAGAAGGTTCCTTGGACTTGATTAACTTCGACAATTGAGCCTGTGCTTCTCGCACATTCACAGGCTTAGCTTTTCGCAAAAGATTGTTGGCACTCATAATACTTCCTCTGATTGCATTGCAATTGTATATAGATTAGCAGATACCATCATGCCTGACAAGTAAAATCAGTGCCCTCACAACACGCACGGAAGGAATAGATGGGGCCAAGATAAGAATGGTCGAGAGTGACGATGCTGTAGTGAATCCCTGCCTTGGGCGCGGCTGAATCCCTGGCCAAATCTGATTCTTTGGCGAACTTGTTTGAGCAGAGCGAGTTGTTCGCCATTTTCATTTGGCCGGGGACGAAGGTACCCCCAACGGGGCCGCGACCGGGCCAGGCTGTGTGAAAACTCGCGAAGCGAGTATACTGCACCTTTCGAACGGAGGTGTCTGTGATGAGCGGATTTATTCAAGGCGACGATCGCCACCAAGCGACGTTGTTTCCCGAACGATTGGATGATTTCATCGCCGAGGACAGCTCGGTGCGGGTCATCGATGTCTTTGTGGACGATC
>JAJDBS010000170.1 GCA_029261235.1 Nitrospirales bacterium | reverse complement strand
AATAGAGAATTCTTGCATTAGAACTCCCATGCCCATGTCGAATCTTAAATTAGGTCTCCTTGTTTTTTGGCCAACCTTCTGGACTGGCTTTCCCATAAAAATGGTGTTCTGCTTACTATTGTTGGCAGGTCACATGCATCCGTGGGGTGGTGAAGGTTTTTTCTTGCTGTTGTTTGTCTCCATCCCAATTGATATTTGGGCTTTAGGCCTTTGCGCAAGAACAGTATTCATCGATCGACTGAAAGTCGATCCTCAACCTGGTTTTGGGAAAAACCTTTGGATTCGGTGGGCGGTATTTTCAGCAATTGCCCTGCCATTGATGAAATTTATTGTTTCAGGGGCAACCGGAATCGCAAAATCAGTGACATCTAGTATTGTTCACTCAATTGAAGAATCTATCTATGAAATTCCAGTAGCAGAGCAAATTAGCATTGAGCTGGTGATGTGGGGGAGTGTGGCATCGGTGGTTCTTATCCTCTGTATCGTTGGCTGGTTGTATGGACTAGGTTGGCTGACTCAACCATTTGTCAAAAATGCGAAACCTCTCGATGGAACTGAAGAGGATAGAGCGAATTTTTGGGATGGTCTGCGTGTTCCAGCCGATCAGCCGTTGTTATTAACGGCTTTTACTGGCGCTGGCGTGGTTCTGGTCTTTGTCTTCTGGGCTTTGTTGCCTTCAACGACGCCTCATCCGCATGAAGACTATGAGTTTATCTCCAGTGGCCAAAAAGAGGTTAAGGTTGAACCCAAAAAAGTCTTAAAAGAAGCAGAAAAGGTCGTAACAAAAGCCGAGTTGGTAGTGAAAAAACTCAAAGAAGAAAAAAGTGCTGAATCTAATGGTTCAGATGATACAAAGGCTAAAGAGCCAGTAGCTAAAGAATCGCAATCGGATAAAAAGAAATAGAGTGCTAGAAACTTATTTCTCTTTTTGCTAGCAAGACGAATACGGCATGCGTTATAAGTATGCGAAATCTTTCCCGTGCTTAAAAATATACGAGTGAAGGGGGCCAAGTTATGAAATCGGCCAACCATATACGGCAATCAAACGTGAGAAATTTTCTGGAAAAGATGCCAACCATCTTCAAGTGGGTAAGTTTCTTCTCCGTTCTGCTGCTTCCGGTCATTGCTATGGCGGCTGGTGCGGAAACGAAGGCGATGTCCGTCGAGTATCGTGATGTTCCTGGAATTGGTAGCCGAAACTTAGTCTGGATTGTCGCCCAGCAACATCTCTTATTGGCTGGATTTGTTTTAGGTGTGCCGATCTTTGGGTGGGTGTGTGAGATTGTCGGCTGGAGGACCAAGGAAGCTCGATATGACAAATTAGCCAAAGAGTTTACGAAGTTGTTGACTTCGGCCTATGCCACCACAGCATTGTTTGGTGGCATACTTCTCTTCTTGCTTATTGGTTTGTATCCAAAGTTAATGGCATACCTGACCGAAATGTTTTTCCCGTCCTTCCTTGTCTATTGTCTTTTGTTTTTAGCTGAAACTGCGACCTTGTATATGTATTGGTATGGATGGGACTACATGCAGGGGAATAAAAAAGCCTTTCATATCTTTCTAGGGTTTCTCCTGAATTTGTTTGCCATCGGTATTATGATCGTTCCCAACTCATGGGCCACATTCCAGGCGAGTCCTGTGGTCGTGGGTGACGGTGATGCATGGACGAGAGCTTGGATGGCGATGCAGAACCCGACGTGGTGGCCAGTCAATATTCATCGACTCATCGCCAATGTGGTATTGGGTGGGTTTATTGTCGGCGCTTATGCCGGCATCAGATATCTTTTGGCCGTATCCCGTGAAGAGCGAGAGCATTATGATTGGATGGGATATGTCGGGAATTTTATCGGCGTATTCGGTATGTTACCTCTCCCATTCGCGGGTTATTGGTTGATGCGGGAAGTCTATCAGTACAACCAGCAGATGGGGATCACCCTTATGGGTGGATTCCTTGCCTGGTTGTTTATTCTCCAGGCTATGCTGATAGGTGTGCTCTTTTTAGGAGCCAACTATTATTTCTGGATGGGTATTACGTATAGGATACCTGGGTCTGAAAATTCGTACAAGAAGCCGATAATGGCCATGCTTATTGTCTTATTATTATGCCTAGGCGTGTGGATGACTCCTCATACATTGGTGGCGAGCTTGGCGGAAGCCCAAAAAATGGGAGGAACGCATCATCCATTGCTTGGAGTGTTCGGCGTCATGTCAGCCAAAATGACTGTGGCTAATATTATGATCCTCGTAACATTTATGAGTTTTATTATGTATTGGCGTGCGGGGAAACAAGAAACTGCTGGGTGGGCAAAAGCGGCAAAAGCCATCATGAATGGATTGTTGGCTATTGCGGCTATTGCTGTGATTGTTTTAGGCGTATGGGGTTATTTTGTTCCGGCCATTATTCGGATTAATTATTTTTCTGTGGCCCAAGTCCTTATTGTAGGTTTTATCATGGTGACCTTTACGCCTTTGACCGCCTTGTTGTTGAAAAGTGCTAAGACGACAACGGAAATGGTATGGGGGCAAATGCCCATACGAGCCGGGTATTGTTTGGTGCTGAATGCCGTGATGGTGATTCTGCTTATGTCTCTCATGGGTTATGCAAGATCTTCATCACGAGTCCATTGGCATATTTATGGAGTGATGAGAGATACGTCGGAATACGCATTTTCCCCTGCGCTTGGCTATGCGGCTGCGTTTATGTCGTTGAATACTTTTGTGTATTGTTTGTTAGTGTCGTTTATCTTTTGGGTTGCGACGTTGGGAGATAAAGCCAAAGCTCAACAGGCTAAGGCTGAAATGTCTGACATTCCTGGTGGTCCTCCGGCCATGGCTGGCGGGGCCCCAAGTTCTGGTGAAAAATTTGAATCAGGGATCCTCGAAAACCACAAGTGAGGCATCATGAGTGAAGTTGCGTTACTCCAAATAATTGGCCTGTGCGTTATCGGAACGGGGCTTCTCATTCTCTTGTTTATCAAGGGGATGTTTCTAAGGGTCGTCGGTTTTGTGGCCATGGTATTGGGAGCGTTTAGTTTGATAGCTTTGGGGGTGCCGCAAGTGGCGTCCTTACCTCCAGCTATTGAAAAATTTGATATCGCGAGCGTGAAAAGTCCGGATGATTTAGCGGCCATCGGGCAAAAAATATTTTTCAGCAAAGGCCAATGTGCATTGTGTCACTCGATCGGACCGAGTCACTCGGCTCGATGCCCAGATTTGAACGGAATTGGCGCAAAGTTGGCTCCAGAATTTCTTTTTGAAAGTCTCACGCAGCCGCAAGCGTATATTTATCTAGATTTTCGTCATGCTAGCAAACCGGAGGAATATCCTGCGCGTATGCCCCATATAGATAAAGATCCCATTGGACTTACGAAGCCAGAAATTTTTTCCGTGATAGCCTTTCTTCAAAAGATGAGTGGAGAGCCTATTAGCATAAAGGTTGAAGATGTGATGGAATCGCAGGACGAGAAGTCTGAAACGGTAGAAGTTGCTTTTAATGCCGATTCTGTTTCTGCAAGTTCTGTGTTACCAGAAAGTGATGTGGCTCCGTAAGATGGGGTATCGGAATACAGGAGGAACGATATGAAAGGTCCAATAGCAAGCGGGGCAATCCTACTTGTAGGAGTGTTTGTATTTATAAAGTATCTTCTTCCATTAGTTACGGCTCCTCTTCCAGCAAGTTTAATATATCTCTATATGACCTTAGCCTTTAGCGGGATCATGCTTTATGGAACCATGAGTGCGTCCTCGCTGGAGTCTCTTATGGGCCCAGTTTTTCGATTCTTATCGGGTGAGGGCCAGTCAGGGACCGGAAAAATGGCACGGCTCGCGGTCTTGGTATTATTTCCCTTATTAGTCGGGTGGCAAACCTATACGAGTTTAGCTCCTAGCGATCTACCTCCTGGAGAAAATCGGACGATCCACCCTGCTCCACCTGGTGAGTTTGTAGGGTTGGCCAATCCGTATCAAAATAACGAGGCCAATATTAATATGGGGAAAGGACTGTATGCGGCATACTGCTCCCCGTGTCATGGTGCGAACTATGATGGGAAAGGCCCAGCAGCTAAAGGTTTCAATCCTCCACCTGCGAACTTTGCTGATCCTGGCACTATCGCCCAACTACAAGAATCATATCTTTTCTGGAGGATTAAAAAAGGCGGGGTAGGTTTACCAGTAGAAGCTATGCCGTGGAAGTCAGCTATGCCTCGCTGGGAAGTAGAATTACCAGATGAGTTTATCTGGAAAATTATTATGGGGGAGTATGATGGTGCCCATCAATCTCCTCGGACTTGGGAAGAAGACGATTAAGGGCCTCATTCATTACTTGAGAACGGTGTCTTTGTGGAGAATATGACATGCTGAACAAACTGAGATTCCTTTCAACCATTATCCTTGTAGGAATATCTGGAATACTCGGTTCAACTGTGGGGTTTGCCAGTGATCCTCCACCTGCGGACGAAGTTGGTGCAAGTGTGTCAATCAGAATGTATCAAGTAGAGGGCATTCTTCCTGCTGATGATCCAAACTCTCCCCAATGGGCCTCGGTTCCAGAATCAGAATTTAACTTAGCTCCACAAGTACATTGGCCTGAGCGCATTCAGGAAGTAACCGTTAAAACAGTGAAAGTCAAAGGTTTGCATGATGGGCAAAATCTTGCAATTTTGCTTGAATATGAAGATCCCACCGATGACGTTAAAGATGCTGCCGCAATAGAATTTATGGTGGGTGACAAAAAGGCTCACTTTGCGCATGGGCAGCCAATGCTTCAGGTGGAAGGTGGTCCAGTCAATATTTGGTTTTGGAAAAAAGAAAACGGTAAGGCACTGGATATGAGTGCTAAGGGCTTTAAGACATTGAGCACTCAAGAAAAGCAAGATGTCAGTGCAACAGGCGCTTGGGCTGATGGTTCTTGGAAAGTCGTTTTTACACGGGCACTTAAGACCGAGGATGAGGAAGACGTCCAAATTGAACCAGGTGACTGGCGAAGTGTCGCTTTTGCTTTTTGGGATGGGGCCCTGGTTAGCGGAGTTCCGAAGGAAAAGGGCAGTCAAAAAGCGGTGTCATCTTGGTGGTCTATTCGGGCCGAACCTAGCGCTGACAACTCCATTTATGGATGGGTGATTTTTGGATTAGCACTGGCTGCCGCGTTTGAATTGGTGGTGGTAAGGAAATTGAGAAAGGGCCAATCAGCATGAAACCGGTGGCCAAAGGAAATATCACAGGAGCCTTGCTAAAGTTTTTGACGCTTGGGCTTATGGCTGGATTGCTTATGTACGGCTGTGCGGGTGATGAAAGAACGGCAAAAGGCAAAAAGCTCTATCACCATTATTGTAGCCACTGCCATGGAGATTCTGGGCAGCAAGGTGAAGGTTTTAATTGGGACCGTATGCCAGACCCACGGCCAAAAAATTTAGCATCAAACGCAGAGATGTCAACGTTCAGTGACAAAGAAATATTCGATACGGTCTATCGGGACATGCGTGATTGGGAAGATCCAAAAGTATTGGATGACGAGAACTATTTTGCCGTCCCCACAATGCCATCGTTTAAATATACTCTTTCCGAGGAAGAAATCTGGGGCATTGTGGCCCATGTACGAACTCTTCATGGTATGTCGTTGACTTTCGATCTAGTTGCCCGCAAAAAAGAATTAGAAGAAGCGTATCAAGCAGCAAAGCCAGAAAAAGAAGCGGCCGAAGCTGCTTATGAGGCAGCTGTTGAAAAAGTCGAAGCGGCTCAAGAAGCTTATGAAGAAACGTTGACCGATGAGCAACTTGAGGATTATGAGTACAAAGAAGTCACTATTCCAGAAGAGGCAGCATTTCTCACTGCTAACGAAAAATACAACACATCAAAAGATGCGTTTGAGTACTTTTCCAAGCGTCCCAAAAAGACACGGATTAAACGTCCTGATCTCACTATTTCCGAAGCTGAATTAGCTCAGCAGGTTGAGCTTGGGAAAAAACTATACACTGGTACTTATGGCTGCAATGGCTGCCATAGTATCAATGATGTTGGTGGGTTAGTCGGACCGACATTAGACCGTGCAGGATTTCGGTTGAATCCAACTTGGGTGTATAGATGGATAAAGAATCCTCAGGCTATGAAAAAACGTACGCGTATGCCTAACTTAGGTGCTTCTGATGCAGATGCCAGGGCTTTAACGTATTATTTAGGAACTTTACGAGCACCAATACCAGCGGCTTCTATCGCCGAGCCAGAGTAATACAAATTTTTTGTTCTAATACTTGAGAAACGAAAACTCTGATTGTTTTCAGTATTCTGCCTTGATTTTAAGGGTTCCTTAGCAGCCGCACTGTTCTATGAAACGTATGTGCGATTAAAGGTGCCTAACAAAATACCTATCAGGACAATCAGTCCAATCCAGCAATGTTGTCTGAACAGTTTGAAGGCTAACTCAGCTGATACATCTGAGCGAAGGAGAACGACCTGATAACCCATGAGAATGCTAACCAATGCCAGCCCAGCAAAATAACCTGCCCCCAACTGATTGATCTCGCCAGCTAACGACAAAAAAAACAGCATGAACGTTGCTGTTAATCCTACGCAAAGCCAGGTATAGGAACCAAACAAGATAGCCGATGACTTGACACCGATTCTCATATCATCATTCCTGTCCTGAATGGCGTAAATAGTATCGTATACAATGGCCCAACACACGGTAGCGGCAAAGAGCAGCCAGGTGGTTATCTCGAATTGATCGCGAACAGCGGCCCAAGCCATGACTCCTCCCCAACCAAAGGCAACACCGAGCATAAGTTGTGGTATATGAAGAAAGCGTTTACAGAAGGGATATATTCCAGCAAGTAACACAGCGACTGGGCTAAGTAGCCAAGTGAGAGGATTTAGCAATGATAAAAGCGCGCCGGCACCAAGGAGTAACGTAAGTAACAATACCAGGGCATGCTTGGGACGTAACTGCCCGGATACGAGTGGGCGGTGACGTGTGCGCTCCACCTGACCATCAAATGAACGATCGGCAAGATCGTTCATGATGACGCCGGCACTACGCATCATAAAAGATCCCACGACAAAAATTAGGATTAACTTAGTAGATGGCCACCCCTGAGAAGCAAGGGCGAGGGACCATAAGGTCGGAAAAAGCAAAAGCAATGTGCCTGTTTGGTTGGGCAACCGGATCAGATTAGTAAAGGCTTGTAGTCGAAGCGGGAGGATCGGGCCAGTGGAATCAGAAGGCTTAGAGGCTGACATCTAGATATTGGAGAATATTATCCTTGATAATCGAAGGGAAATAATAATTCAGTATTTATCGAGGAGCAAGGAGGCCGAATCTCTGAATTATTGTCGACTCCGTTATTCTACACGGAATCGTGTGATGCAAAGAATTTCTTCTGGTGTGTGTGAGGGAGCGACCACAATCATCCATTCTCCTGTGTGTATTTCAGGTTTTAGGGATTTCAAGCTCCACATTCTATAGCCTGATGAGGGACGTATGGAGAGATTCACTTCCGAGACTTTTGTCCAGGTGCCTTCAATTTGATGATGCCAGCTATGTCGTAACGTTCCCTTTGTTACCGCGATCACTTTCGTCCAAAAGAATACTTTTGAGGTTTGTGAGCTCTTCACAACGGGGATAGCAGCCTGACCATTTTTGTCTTTTTCGCAATAGGCAGAAGGGGCAAATATACCTGCTGGATTTCGGTTCGCAACATGCTTGGCAATAACGACTTTTTCTACCCGAAAATCTGACGCAGCCTGGAGGGGGGATATGAACATCATCAGCCCTAGAGATATTGAGGCCAAGGAAATAATAGGAATCGTCATGTTTTTCATAATTAGGGCAACTCTCTAGTCAACGAGTCTGCTAAGAAATTAGGCGATCTTTCTAGCCAAGTCAATGGAAGGAGAAGGAATGAGGCTGAAAGACGAGGGCGTCAGATAGCTTTCAAGCCGACGCCATTTTAGTTGACGATACTAAGTGACGAAAGGTATAAATGACCACAGTAGCAGTGCTTTTCGCATTGTATATCGATTGCTTGAAATTTTTGTGCTTCTCATTTCCTGCCTTTAGCCGGCGTAGCTCAGTGGTAGAGCAACGGTTTCGTAAATCGTTGGTCGGTGGTTCAATCCCACTCGCCGGCTCCATATTTTCTTCAAAATTTTCAAAGGTTTCTGTTTCACTATCATTCCATCTGCTATAGGGGGCTTTACCTCTAAGCCCGCCACGACACCTATGGACGTTAGTTCTCAGGAGTTGTAGCGCCCTTATGCTGTTTCTGAAAAATATCAGAGGGTTCGTACTATCAGGATCAGGCTGGTGACTATGAACGGGAGCATTATTTTTTTATAAGGATGGTGTTATTGGGCAATGAAATGGAGCCTGCCACTTCTGAGGTATAGCCCCAAGTTCTAGCGTCTGATTACATCAGAATATGCATTCCATGGGCGGGACTTAAGCAACCCCGCAAATAACGATCGTTCTGGAGAAGGCTGGGAGAAATCCTGGCCTTTTTCTTTTTTCCCTATCTTGCTGCGTTCCTATCTCTCATTTCATAGATTTGATCTTCTTCTTCTTGCGCTAGATTTATGAGCGTTGCCCTCGCTGCTGAGAAACTAGCATGCATCGTGTGGGTACGAACTTGTTCCTTTGAGTATTGGTCCGCGGCGCTATTACTCAAGTAGCGTGAATCAACCAAGAAATGAGAAACGACATGGATGAAATATTTGACTATCAAAGTGTAGAAGGTAAGCTCTCGAGTCACCTAGGATTGTGGTTTGGTCTCACATCTGTGCTCATCCTGGGGACGTGGTGGACTATTCTAGCTACGGCTGTTTCGTGGTTATTGGAATCAATGATCGCGTGGTTGTTCTTGAATGGGTCTGGTTATGTCTGTGGCTCTCGTGATGAGCTGTCTTTTGCTGGACCTGCATGGTTGCAGGGAGGGAGCCCTGCTTGATCGTATGAAATCACTCCGACAACGGAGATAATACCCACAAATGACCTTCAACCGTTTGTGCCATCTCAGATAAATCCCTGTCGGCAATCATGCCGTCGTTCTCTATCTTCCTGCCAGGCTAGTCTCGTCTTCCGGATAATACTATCTGTGGTTGTGGCTATCGTATGGTGTCGTTGGATTATGCAGTGTAGACATTCATGCAGCCAGCATCTGATAACTCCTCGAAATTACTACTAAATCAAAGAATGTGTTGATGGAACTTTCTCTTCTAGTCCAGGACGGTTTTGTCAGCCATGGGGCAGTGGTTCAATTCTACTTGCTGGTGTGAATTTCTCGTACCAGATTGCACGCCTCATAGCATCCAAAATTATTGTCTAATAGATGTTTGTGAAAAAATGATAAAGCTATGGATTCATACTGAAACCAACAATCGTACTCATGAGAGAGATGCTTTTCAATCTCCCAACTAGCGTGAGCCATGAACATATATAGTTGATTTAGGATAGGAGTCAGCTAGTCTACGAGGAGCATGCCGGTAGATAAAACATAGGGAGTAAGAGCAATGGTGGGTAATCAGTCTAAAGGGAGGAATACTTTATGACACTTGTCAGTGAACTCGGTATAGCGCCTTCCACGCAGGAACTGAATACTTCTCTCGGATCACTAAAATTGTTTCAAGTTCCAACGCCTGTTATGCAAACAAAGAAGGACGTGGTGGCGTTTTTTGGTGTTGGCGTTGAATGTATCGGGGAAATTTGGTACGAGGGCAATGTGCAAATTGATGGTCGGCTAGAAGGAGCTATTCATACCAAAGGGACCTTGGTCATTGGCGATCGAGCGGTTGTGAAGGCAAAGATTGAGGCGGGAACAGTTATCTGTAAAGGGAAAATTCAAGGAGATGTCGTTGCTCAAGAATCAATCAAGTTACTTTCTCCTGGGATGATTGATGGGACGATGAGCGCCCCTAGGTTATCCGTAGAAAACGGAGGTGTCTTTAATGGGCGAGTGAGTATGGGGGGGGCAGCGACGACCCATCGATAATAAGTCGCGGCTAATTCCGCTATATTCTTATGTGTTCCCGAAAGCGGAAGCATTCATAGAGATGAAGTGGTCTCTATTTTCTCGTGATAATGATCAATAGGTCCGACTCTGGATGGGCTCACTTTTCTTTCGGTCATTTCTCACTTCCTTCTGTTCACATCGGTTCTGAGCCTCCTCCCTAGCTATTCCAGGTGGTCTGCACGATGAGTAAATCGTCAGGATTGTTAACCACTTTTTATCAGCAATGCTGGCCTACCTTTCATCAAACTTCATCATCTACCACTGATCGCCTAATACCATTGTTCTGAGCTGTCGATGATCTTAACAGAAAGTTCAGATCAATCTTTGCTGCTGTTTTTTTGGACACGATCTGATTGCTTCATTTTGTCTCGTTGCCAAGTGTTAACTATGATCTGTGCGTGTTGTTTGATCCAGATTTCTGGGCACAGTGTTTGCTCAAAGTAAATGTGAGGAGCAACATTCACAGAAGGGACACCATGAAAATTTGTGAAAAGTGCCAGGGTTCGATGGTCATGGAAAGGGCCGTAGACTTAGAAGTCGGGTTAAGTATATTGTATTTTGCTTGTCTTAATTGCGGGAAACGTCAACAAGCAGAAAAAGAACCACGACCTTTAGTCCATTCAATTACTGATACACCGTTAAGAACAAATGGAGGAGCGTGATGCAGCAAGACACTCGACCACTCACACATGATGAACAGAAGGCAGCAGAAGCAGCGTTCAAAGGGGCGCCATTCGATCCGAAGTGGTCCGAAGCCGCACGAAAAGTTTATTTAGGCCTATCGTCGGCAATGGCTGACAAACGGAATGAGGCCTTTCAAGATATTCCTCCTTCGCAGACGACGACAAAGGCAAAACGAGCTGTGCCAGAATCCAAGCAGAGGTCACGAATAAAATCGATCTTGTGGTAGGCGTTGTCTCATCTCTTCGTGGGGACACTCCGATCTCAGGAGGTCCCCACAGCTATTCCACTCCATCTCTCGACAGTCTGATCTTCCTTGATTACAATTCTCTATAACTTTTTTAGTAACTTCATGAGAAGCGAAGTCCTCTCTGTTTCTGAAATCTGTGAGAACTTTAAAAATTTCCCAGATTGCAGACTTGCTGTAGATGTAATTCTCAGGAGAGTCATATGCCCCAAGAAATCGTTTTCATAGGAATCGGGTCGAATGTAGGGGACCGGCAAGATTTTTGCGACCGGGCCATCACGCTCATGAATTTACTCCCTCTTTCTCAAGTCACTGGAGTGTCGTCTTATTATGAAACCGAACCGGTTGATCCAGAGGGGAGACAGGGGGAAAATTGGTTTTACAATGGCGTGGTGCGATTGGAAACGTCGCTGACGCCTGAATGTCTTTTGGAAATCTTGCAAGAAACGGAGCGAGGTTTAGGCAGAGATGATACTCATCGGAGCGGTCCTCGTCCTATGGATTTCGATATTCTTTTGTTCGGCCAACACCACATTGCTCAAGAAGGGTTAACGGTTCCTCATCCCCGTCTTCATTTGCGCAGGTTTGTTTTGGAACCATTAGCGGAATTAGATCCCGCCTACATTCATCCGACGTTGCACTGTTCGATGAATGATTTGCTAGAGGCTCTTGATGACACCAGTTGCGTTACGAAACTTTCCTTTAAGCCTGGGTCAAAATATTCTCCGCGCCCTGCTTGTTCAACTCCCCCCTCATCCTAGAAATTATGCGTATTATTCGGTCGATACGAGGCCTACAGGTATGGCGACGCAAACATGAAAATCAAGCAATTGGTTTTGTGCCCACGATGGGTGCGCTGCATGAAGGGCATCTCTCCTTAATCCGTCAGGCGCGCAAACATTGCTCTACCGTCGTTGTCAGTATTTTTGTGAATCCTCTGCAATTCGGCCCTGCCGAAGATTTCAGTAAGTATCCCAGGCCAGTCAAAAGCGACCAGCAATTGTGTCGGGAGGCGGGTGTTGATCTTCTTTTTTGTCCTTCAAGTGAAGAGTTCTATCCTCAAGACTTTCAGACTTCTGTCTCGGTAAGCGGATTGAGCCTGCGCTGGGAAGGCGTGGCACGTCCAACGCATTTTGATGGAGTCACGACGGTTGTCACGAAATTATTAAATCTGGTTCGTCCGAACCAAGCCTATTTTGGACAGAAAGACTATCAACAATTGTTGGTCATCAAGAAATTCGTTGAAGATCTGAATATTGATACAAGAATTGTGCGTTGCTCCACAATACGAGAGTCAGATGGCCTCGCCCTCAGTTCCCGAAATCGCTATCTTTCAGAAAGTCAGCGACGACTAGCCACAAGTCTCTCAGCGGCGTTACGCCACGGGGTGCAATCGATAAAATCAGGGAAGCAACATGCTCGGATTATTCAAAGGGAAATGAAGGAAATCGCAACAAAATTGGCGGGGATAGACATTGAGTACCTTGCGATCTGTGATGCGAATAATCTGGATCCATTGACCTTGGCGAAGGGAAACATGGTTCTATTAGGAGCGGCGAGACTCGGTGATATCCGTTTAATCGACAATATGCTCGTCAAAGCCCCAAAGAAATTCTGAAATTAAGGAAATTGGAGAAGGGCTAGATCTCTTGAATCATCATAGCCATGTTATCCCATTTAGATAGCGACGCTCGAGTTGAATGACTTGATCTGTGAGACCTCACAGTGGGCACGCTAGCAAAAAAGAGCAACGCAAGCTATCAAGTGAGTGACTTTCTCGATTTTTTCAAACGGTAAGTTGAAGGCTGAAGCAGAGGAAAAAGTAAATCTCCTCACACAGTGCATCAAATGAATCAATTCAGCTTCTAGCTTGACCTTCGAGGATCGGTCGGATAATCGCTGGGGAGTAGGTTGCGGGTTTGACCCATTTGCCGTCTTCGCGTTTGTGGCCGCCGACTTTGCTCATGTTGGAACGATGGACTTCTTTGAACACGGGCTCCATATCAATTCCTAGTGAAACCGCGCTGCCATAGACGACGTACAGTAAATCCGCTAATTCCTTGGCCATGTTTGGTAAGTCTTTGCTCTGCATAGCTTCTTGGAATTCTTCGAACTCTTCCTGGATAAGACGACTCCTTAGTATTTGCGTGGCCACATCAGGTGCGGAGGGTGTTAGGGCGACATGAATGTCAAATTGTTCGTGAAATTCTTTGACCATCTTCTGTGCGTCGTTCAAAGAGTACCTCTTTTAGCTGAAGCGTTTATGAATTTCCATAAGTATAGATTTAGGAAAGAACAAACTGCTGTTTCTAGGATAATGCTAGGATTATATAGATGTCGTTGACGTTGGTTTTTGTTGGACCGGTGGTGATATGGCCACCAATTTTTTTGAACAATGTATAGCTATCATGTTTCTCCAAGGAGTTCTCAATTGAAAGACCTTTTTTCTTAGCACGTTGAACAGTTTTTTCATCTACCAAGGCCCCAGCAACTTCTGTAGGGCCATCTGTGCCGTCGGTTCCGAATCCTGCCACAATGACGTTAGTGAGTCCAGCCAGCTCTTGCGCAGCTGCTAGCACGCATTCCTGCGCTCTGCCGCCTTTTCCTGTGCCAGTGACGGTCACGGTAGGTTCTCCGCCGACAATCAGACAGGCCGGTGAGCGAACTGGATTGCCGAATTCACGGATATCTTTGGCCATCGCGCCAAGAATCGCTCCAAGGTCTTTGGCTTCACCCTGCAATGGAGTTTCTAGGATACAGGGCCTGAGGCCCAATCGCTTGGCTTCTTTGGCCATGCCGTCAATGGCTGTTTGATTGTTGGCTAAGACGATCGAGTGAGATCGTGAAGGAGGTCGTGTTTTGCTTTTCCATGTTTCGGGAATAGAACCACAGATACCCTGTTCCAAATGATTTCGAACTCGTGTGGGAATTTTTTCCCAAATCTGATAGTTTTCTAGAATTTCTTTCGCCTCTGTAAAAGTGGTGGGGTCTGGCACTGTAGGGCCGGAACCGATGGTGGGCAGGACATCTTCTAAGACATCGGACATGATCAGCGTCAAAATTTTAGCAGAGGTCGATTGGGCGAGCAGCCCGCCTTTCACTAAAGACAGATGCTTGCGTACCGTGTTGAGTTCATGAATAGTCGCCCCACATCGCAAGAGCAGGTTGGTCGTGCGGCGTTTGTCCTGTAGGGTTAGGCCAGGAGCTGGGGCGCAGAGAAGGCTGGAAGCTCCGCCCGAAAGCAAGACGATCAGTAGATCCTTTTGTGTGAGCCCTTTCACAATTTTGAGAATCTGTTTGGTGGCGCGGCTGCCGCGAGAATCAGGTATCGGGTGATTGGCTTCGACAACACGAATTTTTTGAGTGGGTATCCCATATCCATCTTTGACGATGACCATTCCACTCCCTAAGTATTGTCCCAATATCTCTTCGAGCGTTCGTGCCATATGTGCAGATGATTTTCCTGCTCCAACGCACACAATTCTTTGGTATGTGGCGAGGTCATATCGAACCTTCTTGATACATAGCTCGTTTGATTTCCTGATGATTGTGCGTTTCATCGCGTTGCCAGGGTCAGCAGCCTCGAGGCTACTCTGAATGAGCATCTTCAGGATTCCTTTGATAGGCCGATTCGAGGTTTGAATATTCATTGGATGTTCTTTCATTCGTCAGATTTCACGACTCTCCATGATGGCGAACGGCTGGTTTAGTTTTGGTCGGAATCAGCACGGAGAGAATGTTCAACCTTAACGAGTGACTCTTGAACTGACTGAGGAGAAAACATGCCGAGATGCTGATGCAAGATGGTGCTAAGCCCAATCAACGAATAGGGCTTGGCGATGACACCATGAAACCCATAGGTTTGATAATTAGCCATGATTGGGTCGTTCGAAAAACCACTTGAGACGAACGCCATGACATGAGGGTTGATTTCTCGTAAGCGTCGAATCGTTTCTTTCCCGCCCAGGCTTCCGGGAATCGTCAAGTCTAGAATGACGGCTGAAAAAGGGGTGTGCATATCCAGTGCTTGTTGATAAAGAGTGAGGGTTTCATAGCCATCTTTGGCGAAGACACTTTGATAGCCACAGTGAGCCAACATTTCCTTTGCTAAGAGGCGAATAGACTCTTCATCATCCATGACCAAGATCTTCCCACTGCCGTGATGAAGAGGCAGCGCCTCGAGTTTGAGAGGTTGGGCTCCGCTCGCGCAGGCAGGGAAGTACAACGAAAATGTCGTGCCCACTTCAAATTGTGATTCCACGGTAATATGTCCACTATGTTTTTGCATAATGGCATAAGTCGTTGCCAAGCCGAGCCCTTGGCCTTCTGGTTTGGTGGAAAAATATGGTTCGAAAATTTTATCGAGTTGTTCTTTTGGTATGCCCGTCCCGTCATCGGAGAGGGTCACGTGGACATAAGGCCCAGGAGGTAGCGGGATGGGGGATGTTTGAGAAGATTGGTCGATCCACATGTTGGTAGCATCGATGGAAAGCTTGCCTCCGCTGGGCATTGCTTGCACGGCGTTGATGCCAATGTTATGGATGATTTGACTGACTTGTCCGGGATCTGCCTCAATCGGCCACAGATTGACTGCCAAACCAAGTTCGCGTAAGACCGATGACCCAGAAAGCGCAAAGCTTGATGATTCGATGATGATGTTCTTGAGCGAAATCAGATGTTTGATGGGATCTCCACCTTTTGAGAATGCCAACAATTGCTGAGTTAAGTCTTTCGCTCGCTCTGTCGCTTGTTCGGCTCGTTGAAGATACGTTTCTCCAAGAGGGGGTAACTTCATCATATGTTGAGTCAACGTAATGTTTCCTAAGATGCTTGTGAGTAAATTATTAAAGTCGTGAGCAATCCCTCCTGCGAGGGTCCCTATCGCATCCATTTTTTGTGATCGTAACAGTTGAGTTTCGAGTTGATGCTTTTCATGGTCAATTTTTCGGCGTTCAGTTAAATCACGAGTCACTCCCGCAAATCCGAGTGGATGTCCTTCTTCGTCTAATAACAGGCTGGCTCGTACCTCAGCCCAGACTGTGCTTCCATCTTTTCGGAGATGCTCGAGCTCCAATAAAAGAGGCGGGCTTTGTTGGTGGGGTTGATCTGCGAGGCGTTCCAGCTCCTGTTGAATCGCCGATTGTGCTTTTTCTAAAGATGCTGGTGTTAAACATTCGTCTAAAGACATGGCCACCACCTCCTCGGCTGAATATCCTCGTAATTCTTGAACCGAGGGACTCACGTAGGAAAGTCGATGGCCATTGGGTTCCATCATCCAAATGACATCCGAGATATTTTCAGTCACAAAACGATAACGGGATTCAGATGCTTGCAAGGCGGCCGTTCGTGCTTCAACGAGTGTTTCAAGTTGCTCCTGGTGCTTCCGTAATTCCTCTTCAACCGCGGCTCGATTGGCGACCTCTTTACTAAGTGAATCGTTCAAGTTCTCCGCAAGATCACGAGAGTGGGTTAAATTCCTGATCAAGGTTGAATTCTCTTGGTCCAAGGTCAGGGATTTCAGGAGCATGCTATTGTTGCGTTTTGCCGTCATGACCATGACGGCGATGAACAGGCATCCCATCATCCCCATACCAATATGCAGCGGGTCTCCTCTTGAGAAAAATTGGAGGGTTAGCGGCGTGGTAGCAGGAAGACTGAAGGCGAGAAAAGCGGGGAAATGGGAAGCATACAGGGCTGTGGCTCCCGCAACCATGCCGCCAAAGACAAAAGCCAGCAATATTTCATGGCCAATGGAGGTCTCTGGGTAGAGTAAAATTCCGCCCATTCCCCACATACAGCCTGATGCGATGTTGCCACCGATGAACCACTTTTCTCTTATATTTAACGAGCTGTCGTAACTGATCCTTCGTTGGTGATACCAATAGAGTAAGAGACCCCATAGGATATTGATGATAAAAATGCTCGCTAACCACGATATGATAGGGCCTTGCGGGACTGCCTGCCACAGAATGGCGCAGAGGATGCTGGCATTAATGACAGACGCTACAATGCCATAAGGCGCAAGCGAGTAAAGTTGGTTTATCTGTTGATTATAAAGATATTTGCCCGAACGAAGAGAAGACACACTTCTGGAGTCATAAGAGTGGGAAGATTGAGAACGTTGGTAGGCTAGCGCCTGTGACATGTAGGGCAATGGCGGTGAGTAAAATGACTTCCGAATGATGCCAGGAAGTATAAAAAACGATATGAAAATCGCCAGCCCCGTTGTCAGTCTGTAGCCTGCCGATTTTGATGATTATTGTCAATGTGGTAGCCAGAAGGGTGATTCTTATTGATCAAGGGAAGACGTATATAGATGAAAGGCCAAGACCCTCTCTACTCGTGAGGAATGAAAGTTTCATGATGGGGTGGTGGTGTTCATGAGGAAATTGATGTTGTTGCAGGGCACCATTGCAGAGTGCACGTGTTGCCCTCGACTAACAATCTATCCTCTGGAGGTCGCGACGGAAAATGTCAAGCGGTTTAAAGATTGGGAGTATTGGGGCCGTCCGATCCACGGATTTGGTGATCCTCAATCTCGCTTATATGTCTTTGGCTTAGCTCCTACGGCGCATGGAGGCAACCGCACTCGACGCGTACTTACGGGAGATCGGAGCGGTGATTGGTTGTATGAAGCCGTACATGCCTATTGTGTTTTGCGAATCAGCCTGAGAGGATGGGCTGACCCTCCAGAACTGTTATGTGGTGGCGGCTGTTCGGTGCGCGCCATCTGCCAATAAACCAACAAAAGACGAATTTGAAACGTGTTGTCCATTTGTTCAAGAAGAACTGCAGTTGTTACAGAATCAACAAGTGGTTGTAATGCTTGGGAAGATTGCGTTTGATGAATATCTTCGAGCCTCCAAGATGGAAGGGCAGGCAATCTCTACTCAGCGTCCAAGATTCTAACAAGGGCCAGAATATCTCTCGCCGTGGAACGTTACGCTTTTGGGATGGTATCAACCGAGTCAGGAACATACGTTCACTGGAAAGTTGACGCGCCCCATGTTCCATCAAGTTTTGAGTCGAGCAAGAAATCTCGTCGAAAAGTTCTAGCCTGACGTGCTGAGGATTTCCAAATAGACTATTTCTTGGAATCCTTTCTTGCTTCCCAATCAGCCAGGAACTTGCTGAGTCCGCTGTCGGTGAGGGGATGTTTCACGAGTTGTTGAAACACAGTATAGGGCATCGTGCAGATATGCCCACCGAGTAGTGCGGCATCGGTCACATGCTGAATATGGCGAACGCTGGCCACAAGCACTTGTGTGGGGAAATCATAATTTTCATAGATGGTCAAGATTTGTTCGATGAGATCCATACCGTCTGAGCTAATGTCATCCAAGCGGCCGATAAACGGTGAAACGCACCAGGCTCCAGCTTTAGCGGCCATGAGCGCTTGCGTGGCGGAGAAGCAGAGGGTCACATTGACGCGGATTCCGTCACTGGCCATTTGCTTAGTGGCTTTGAGGCCTTCAGGGATGAGTGGAACTTTCACGACGATATTTTTATGAATCTTGGCGAGCTCGCGACCTTCTTTCACCATAGCCTCAGCTTCAACACTCACGACCTCGGCACTAATCGGGCCATCAATGATTTGGCAGATTTCCAAGAGGAGATCTTTGAACTCCCGGCCTTCTTTCGAGACGAGGGAAGGGTTGGTCGTGATTCCATCGATCATTCCATAGCTTGCCGCTTTACGAATTTCGTCAACATTGCCAGTATCTAAGTACAGTTTCACGGTGATCTCCTTTTGTGTAGAAATATAGAGGCGCAGCTCAATCGAGACGTATTGTAATCGACGGCGTCCTTATGGACAAATGGGGATAATGTTCTCGAGAATTGCTCTTCGTGTTTGACTGATCGAGACACGAGGGCTAGAATTTTTAAAAGACCCCGAAGTGGGTCATGGCGAGTAGTTCTTGAAAAAGGAGGCTGATGTGATTCGGCTCTATGTCATCATTGGTGTACTAGGATTGTTCTTTGCCGGTTGTGGTGGGGGAAATCCATATTTGGATGCGTCCCTTGAACCTGCGAAATTTGAAGGGAAAGACCAGGCCTGGTTTGAAGAAAATATGGGAAAACCCAGTGCCAAGTCTTCACGATTTGGTGGAGGAGAAACTTGGATCTATTCCCGCATTGCTGGAGGGGGAACGCATTTCCTGTTTTTCAATTTCACCCCGAATCAATGCAAAATTACATTGGAATTTGATAAAGACCAAAAGCTTGACGACTATGAATATGCGGATTGTTAGTCCATAAACATGTGCGTCATACGCAAGGTGTTGACGATGAGACTATTCAGAGGTTTTATCGCTCTGCGATGAAACGATGCTGTTCAATCAGGTTCATATTTGTCTAACAAGGAAGATATTGTGCCACGTCGCATACTCGTCTGCCAGACGCCAGAAAACCTCTTTGAAGCCGCCACTCAATTCGTCGTTCAGACGTTAGCTTCCAAGCCTGATAGTGGGAAAATTCAATCAATTGCCCTTTCGGGCGGTTCGACTCCTCAGCGATTGTTTTCACGATTGGCCGCTGAGCCTTATCGATCACAAGTTGATTGGTCGTCTATTCGGGTTTTCTGGGGCGATGAACGTGAGGTTCCCCCGGATCATGCAGACAGTAACTTTCGCATGGCGAAAGAGAATTTATTAGATTGCGTACCTATTTTGCCTCATCACGTATTTCGGATGGAAGGAGAGCGACCAGCACAAGAAGCGGCTGCGCGATATGAATCTGCGTTACAACGTGCGTTCTCTGTGGAGAAGGCAGGGCGTTTCCCTTGCTTTGACTTAATTCTACTGGGTATGGGGCCTGATGGTCATACGGCTTCTTTATTCCCGGAGACGTCAGTTCTTTCTGAAAAAGAGCAATGGGTTGCGGCACCGTGGGTGGAAAAATTTCAGACGCATCGTATTACGCTCACTCCGCCAGTCATCAATGCAGCCCATCGTGTGTTGTTTGTCGTGGGAGGGTCGGACAAGGAAGAAGCGATAGAAGCAGTGTTAGAAGGTCCATTTCAGCCCAATCGCTATCCCGCTCAAATTGTGAATCCTGTTCAAGGAGATGTGGTCTGGCTGTTGGATCGGGAGACCGCGAGTCGATTGAAACAAGGTTCGTATACGCAATGGATCAATGATAGCGAGAAGACGTTGTGATGACCGAGTCGAAAGCTCCTATGGCATTTGTTCAAGCCCTCCACAAACAATCTGTGATCTGTGAAGGTCGAGATTGTTCCTCTGCTGTGGAAGTCACGGATATTTCCCAGCAAACCGATCGCGTGAAAAGTTTTCGATTGCAGTGTGGTTCTTGCCATTGGGAACAGACGATCTCAGGTTGTCTTCAGTTGGAGCCACCGTGGGATGAGGGCTCGTTAATGGAGATCACGGAAGAGCATTTGTTGCACCTGGAACCTGTCTGCCCGTATGACCAAGCGCCAATACAATTTCACTCCTTGCCCAATCCACGCCGTCGAGCTCGATATCGAATCACGTGTTGGTATTGTGGTCGTCAAGAAGAATTGGATTGGCCACCGGAAGAGGCCAAGCGATAACGTTTGATGTATTCGTGTATATCCCCCTGTGCGAATTCCTCGAGTGACTTTCTGCCCATCATCCATCTTTGCCCCATACAATTATCCGGATAGCCACAGCATGAAAAAAATCAAAAAGAAGAAATCGAATCCTCAGGCATTGCCCGCGTTTCTCATTGGCTGGACACATGGGGAAGTGCCGCCTCCTGGGTATCTTGCGGCGTGGTTTGATCAAAATTATGGCGGCCCCTTGCAGATTCGTTTCTTGTCGACGAGCGGCCATCAACATTTTGAGGCCGTGCATACAAACTGGAAAGCTCAGGTGCAATTAGCACCATCAGCAGAGGTGGCCGAGCAGTGGCACGGTCGTTTGCAATGGGAACATCGTCATTTGCTGCAACTGTTGGCTCCACCTAAGATGCATGCAGAGCGAGATGATGAGGTTCTGCATATGGCGCGAATCGCCAGAGGGCTGACCTTGCTCTTGGAAGGGACGACGTATGATGTTGCAACGGGAGGCTATCACAATCCTTCGGATTGGAAAGATCGGGATTTGATGGTGTTTCAGGTAGACGATCATGTTCAGGTGGAACAACATGAACAGGTGCAACAGATGCGAACGTGGTTTCACACCAGAGGGCTCACAAAATTTGGATTGGATGAGCTTGAAACTTTTCAGCCCATCGGGCTATCAGAACGAACGATAGAACCTATGCTGTATGAGGTTGCGCATCAATTGATGGTTCAAGGAAAAAATCCAAAAGTCGGAGAGCGTATCTTCTTTGAAGGAGGAGGGCAGCAGGTCGAAGTGGTGCGACATCGGACCGACCCCATTTATGGGATGCCGTTAGCCTTTCGAGAAATACGATTGGCTTAAAGAAAGAAGTCGAGCATGCAGGTTTGTTTGAAAGGGAAGCGCTATCGTGGAGCCGCCACGACAGTGATCCGGGTTGTGGCGCCTGCAACAAGATGTTGGTCACAAGGCTTCAGATCCGTATCAATGGCAATGTGGGGGGTATACCCTGGTCGGCTCATGAGCTGTTGCGTGAGTGCTTCACCTGAACTGACCGGACGAGGCATGCGATAGATAAACGTGATCCCATGATCCTCAGTTTGGTGCCAACCTCGTCCTAACGTATTCTTATAAAATGTCATGATTGCTTCAGGGGAATCTGTGCTGAGCAGCATCGCCGATGGAAACGTTTTATAGTCTTTCCCTTTGATGTTCGCCATGCCGCTCGTGAATGCGCTGGCCAGCTTTGCTTGAGGATAGGCTGGAACCAAAAAAAAGTCTGCTGGAGGTGTCCAATTTTTGAGAAGCGATTCGTGTAAAGTTGTCAGTTGGCATTGTGCATTCTGTCGTACCGCCGCAAAATTGGCGAGAGGAGCATAGGGACTGGCGTACGCCAGGCTTGGGAATAGGAGAAGACATAGTAAAGGCACTAGCCAATATTTCTTCATGAAAAAAATCCTTGAGTATTGCTTGAGAGATTATTCACGTTGAAAAAGTATCATCGCGAAAGTTTGCCGAGCAGTCAACAGGGAAAGGGCCTATTGCATATTACGAAATCGTTGGAGTTTTTCCTGGGCTTTTATTAATTACATTCATGGCCAAGGCAATCATGGAACCCACATCCGCGACGGATGCCGGGAGAATCATGGTATTGCTGGCTTTGGCCAATTCTCCAAATTCCCCAATATATTGTTCGGCCACACGGAGTTGGACGGCTTCGTAGCCGCCTGGATCTTGCATGGCTTCGGCGACTTTCCGAAGGCCTTCTGAAGTAGCAGTGGCGATGGCTAAAATTGCTTGGGCTTCTCCCTCAGCCTCATTGATTTGTTGTTGCCGTTTGGCTTCTGAGGCTTTAATGACCTGTTGCTTCTCCCCCTCGGCTTCGTTAATCGCCGCGTCCCGCTGACCTTCCGACGTCAACACGACCGCTCTCTTTTCCCGTTCCGCCCGCAT
The DNA here is from genome assembly GCA_029261235.1 of Nitrospirales bacterium. Lineage (GTDB taxonomy): Bacteria > Nitrospirota > Nitrospiria > Nitrospirales > UBA8639 > Nitrospira_E. The sequence goes on along the minus strand of JAJDBS010000170.1, from coordinate 14,003 downwards.
CTGTTTTTCCATGGCGTTGACCACATCCACGGGGGGGTTAATATTTTTAATTTCATAACGCATCACCTTGACTCCCCAAGGTGCTGAAGCTTTGTCTAGTTCGTTGACCACGGAAATATTAATCGTTCCCCGTTCTTCGAAGGTTCGGTCAAGATCAATTTTTCCAATTTCGCTTCTGAGCGTGGTTTGGGCGAGTTGAGAAATCGCAAATCGAAAATCAGTGATGCCATAGGACGCACGTTCAGCATCCAAGACTTTGATGTAGAGCACGCCATCAACACCGACTTGCACATTGTCTCGCGTGATACAAATTTGCTCAGCCACATCAACGGCGAGTTCTTTTAAAGAATGGCGGTACCGAATAACATCGATGAAGGGGACTAAGATATGGAGACCGGCATTGAGCGTGGATGAATATTTTCCCAAGCGTTCGACCACATACGCACTTTGCTGTGGGACGACGACGGCCGTTTTCTTCAAAATGAGTAAGGCCAAACCAGCAAAAACGAGTGTGGCTAATAATTCACCTGACATATTATTTCTCCTGTGTGATGGATTCGGCTTGAATCCAAAGTGTCAGACCATCCACGCGCACAATCGTGGCGATGGAATTCGTAGCAAGGAGGCTATCCCCGGCATTGCGGGCGTTCCAAGTAGACCCACGCAGTTCCACTTTTCCCATAGCCTGGGGTTCAAGTGGTTCCAGTACTTTCGCAATTTCCCCCAACATTGAATCAACGTCGGGCTCATCTTTTTCATCTACGGTTTTTTGGCCCTGCAATGTCTTTTTCATCACAAGGAGAGAAATGATGCCTAGAATGGCGAACAAAAACCATTGAAGCCAGGCGGCTTCAACAAGTCCCGACCAGGTCAGTCCGGTAACCATCAATGCGGCCATCCCAAAGAAAAGGAAATAGAAATTTCCTAGCCCACCTAAGGTCAGGACTTCAATTCCTATAAGACTGAGCCCTAAAATTGCCCAATGCCACCAGAGCATGGTGGGGATACTCCTTTGTGATGTACGTATTGTGTGTGATTCTGTGCTGTTTATTATCGTATCGGTTTTTAAGCCGAGGGAATGAAAGCTAGTTGGTTCTGAAACAACATTGCCTTGAGGAAACGAGGTGCTGATTAAATGCTAGCATATATTGATGGAAAGTTCTTGGATTGTGAGATGAATGAAATGGAACGGAGTAAGGTTTCATTAGAAGGCAAAGGCAGACTTGTCGTACTTAGGTGTGTCTTATGATGGGGTTGGGGGGGAAGATATGGTTACTTTGTGATTTCCACGTACTAACTGGAATTATTTATTTTAATGATAAATGCTGGGTTTCGGCCCGGCAGCCGAGGTTCTTTTGTTTCGGCAAAAGGACCCAAAACCACTGATGCCCCGCCTGGTGTCATCGGAACAGACGGACGCAGGGGGAGGGGTGAGCCAACTCGCTGCGCTCAGACAAGGCTAACCAATATATGAGGGCGTCCATCTGTAGGGCCAGACGGCAGGCATCGGGCTATGAGGTACTTTGGGAAATCTACTGCGGTGTGTTGCTTTATAGACGTTCTTTTTTTAGTCAAATACTAGGTCAGGTTTCCCACATAGAAAGGTGCTTTAGGAATAATTTGGAATTAGTATAATGCTGTGAGCATTTATTTATTGCTGAGTTCACAGCAGACTGCCGGCAAGAAATATGGCTGTGCCCTGTATGAACGAAAAATCAGAACTTCCCATCTCATCCTGATCGATTTAATTTTTCTTAGGCAGGGGCTCTTGTTACAAGTAAAGGCAAATTTTCTAGGCGACAGGGTTTTTAATAAATGATTCTATCTACGTACTCAAGCCAATACTTTGAGAAGATCCTCGAATCCCTTGGTTACAATGAAGAAGGGAATATCTGTGATTTTTGGTTTAAAAATATAGATGCTGTCAGTAATAAAATCGATCAGCCAATGAAGCAACACATGGATGGGTTTGGGCTAGAGGTTCGTTGGAAATCACCTATGGGGTTAGCCTGCAATGAGGCAGTCAGGCAGTATTTACATGAAAAACAGAAGCAACATAATATAGGACATCAAGCCAGAGTTAATAAGGGGATTTATTTTTCATTGGCCGAAATTGATTTTTCTCAATTCGATTTTCAGTACGACAATGAGTCTGTGAGCTTGGTTGACTATGTTAACCAGTTCCCAACGTCGAAAGTTGGTGGTATGGCTGATTTGAGGGGAATAAACTTGGAGAAAATATCTCTAAGCAACTCTGTAATAAGTAATGTGAATTTTGCCTATGGGAATTTCAATAAGTCCCATCTGTCTCAACTCACGCTCCGCAATGTCAATTTTGTTTCAACGGATATGCGCAACTCTTTTGTTTTTAATCTTGCCTTTGATGACAAGTCTGGTATGCGCAATGCTGATTTAAGGGGCGCTTTTATAAATATTTTGCGAGGTGTGAATAATGCCAGTGTGGCATTTTCATTTAAATATGAACCTGTCTCTGCGTTTTATTTAATAGGCGCTTTGTTTGCGGTGCTTTTCGCAGGGCGGGAGCCTTATTTTCTTGATAAAGCTGGGAAAGGCAGTAGACATCTTCGTAATACTGGTAAGCATACTAAATTTCTAGCCAACGATGTTTCAGCCATGACTGCTCCTGACAGCAAGGTGTTGCGTCGATACATTGACTGGTTTCAATACGTATTTTCAAACCTTGCTTCTCTTCGGAGCCAATCCATCAAAGAAAAAATATTCTTTTCACTTGCCATAGTCACAACAAAGGCTTGGTCATCCTATGTGTCCCTTGCGGTAACAGGATTGATAATTAACCTGTTATTCGCATTAATATTTTATTTCAATCATTCCAATTTTGATGGGCTCAATGAAAACTATTTCTCGGCCTTTTACTACAGCGTTGTGACCTTTACAACATTGGGATATGGAGATATTACTCCCCAGGGAGGATGGGCACAGTTATTAGTTATAGTGGAGGTCGTCTTTGGGTATGTGACACTAGGCGTATTTGTTTATCTTCTGAGTAGAAAGGTTAGCGATAAGTTTTAGGCTAGGTAGTAAGTTGTGGGCAAGGATAGCGTTAATTGGCTATGTTTAAATATTGTTTAATTAAAGATTCTTTGTTTTCAATTTGACCAAACGACACATTTTGTAGATGGCCTTTTCGGTCGAAGAGGATTGAGGAGGGGGTGCCTTGAAGTGCGAAGCGTTCAAAGGTTTCGGCCTTCATGGTTTTCTGTTGTAAGTAATTTCTGATTTGATTGAGTGCCTCTTGCTTCCTCTCCTCAGATAGTCCGTCAAATCCTGGTAGGCAGTTGCGGGTATAGCTAAGAATTCTCTCTTGTGTCAGTGGTTCAGCGTTCGGTTGGACACGGTCCATGCCGACTGGGAATGGCAGCCGCCACTCAAGTTTGCCATCAGTCAGCATCCCTTGATGAGTTAATGCCTTGAGTGTTTCTCCTATGACTTCGCCAGATTCGACCAATCGTTCTAAATTTGCCAAGGTGTTTTTGTCATACTCCTCAAAGGCTGTTGCGAGGCCAATGATTGTCAGGCCTTTCTCGTGATAAGTTTCATGCAATTGAATCGCCTTCGGCAAGGCATACATAAAACACCCAGGGCAATTCACCTGAAAGACTTCTACTAAAACAACAGAGCCGACAAGGTTCTTCAGGGTAAGTGGTCCACCTTGGACCCAGGTCTCTACAGAAATGTCGGCCAATGTGTAATTATTCATTGTGGTCAAAGAAAAGGCCATTAGTGCGTACGCACTAACGGCCTTTATTCCATAAGTGAAAAGGAAAGTTTAGCTGCCAGCTTTTTTGATGTAAGTTTTGTAGATGGTTTTGTCTCCGCCCGGTTCTTCTTCCAGGCCAACCCATTCATGGCCGGTGGTCTCACACCAGGCAGGCATATCTTTTTTGATTCCTTCATCGTCTGAGGCGACCTCAAGTACTTGACCGGGCACCAGTTCCTTGATTTTCTTGGAGGTCAAGATAATGGGCATGGGGCAGAAATAACCGAGTGTATCGAGTTTGACATCAGCTGGTATCATGGTACTTCCTTCTCTAATCTAGTCTAGGTTTCGATTATATAAATAAGTTGACTGATCCATGGCGGGCTTCAGCCAGATAGGTGCTGACGCCGGCCAGTTCGTCGACACCGTCAATCAGTGAATCTTTTGGTATGCCCAACATGCCTAAGGTGGTGGTGCAAGCAATCAGTTTCACATCCAGGTCTTGAGCGGTTTCTAGAAGTTCGGCTATACCTGGCATCCGGTTATTGCTCATGACCGTTTTCATCATGGAGGAACCGAGTCCTCCGAAATGGAACCTGGATAGAGGAAGGTTCTCCGCCCCACCCTTGTTAATCCACCCAAAGGCGCGGCGCATCCAGTCTTTAGCGGAGCTGGTCGATTCGGGTTTCCTGATGATGTTTAATCCCCAAAATGTGAAAAACATCGTGACTTTCATGCCCATGGCGGCTGCGCCTGTGGCAATAATGAAGGCCGCCATGGCTTTATCCATGTCGCCGCTGAGGCAGACGATCGTGACACTATCTGGTTTTTTTTCTTTTAACTCTGCGAGTGCTGCTGTGGGCTCAACTTGTGTGGCATTCATGGGAGTCCCCTTTGTCTGGGAGAGAATGGTTTATATCCTTAGATAGAGTCTCTATTCCACTGAATATGTGACAGAATTATAGCAGGTTCACCGTTCCTATTTATGATGTTTTAATGAGATCGTCTAGGAAACCCTTTGAAATCAGCTAGTTCGACTATAATATGCGATTTTTAGGGGTGTCAAGGAATTCATGGGTCAAGAGGCCCCCGAACCGTAAAGGAAATGATGATGCGGCAATTGATTGAAAGTGTGCCTAATATTAGTGAGGGGCGAGATCAGGCTGTGATATCCGAGTTGCTGGCCAGCCTTGAACGTATTCCAAAGGTGGCCGTGCTAGATGTTCATGTTGATCCAGATCATCACCGTTCGGTGTTCACCATAGTTGGCGAGCCAGAAGCCATGGGGATGGCACTTTTTGGTTTGGTTCAACAGGCCCAGCAGCTTATTAATATCAGTCAGCATCATGGGGAACATCCACGAATTGGGGCGGTCGATGTGGTGCCATGGATTCCTCTTCAAGGGGTAACCATGGACGATTGCGTCAGATATGCCAATCAACTCGGTGCTCGAATTGGCCAAGAGCTTGAGATTCCGGTCTTTCTCTATGAAGAGGCTGGAAAGGTGCGCTCACGGGAAAAACTAGAGATGATCCGGCGGGGCGGCTTGGCTGCTTTGGACGGGCGCATGAAGACAGAACATGAATGGAAGCCAGATTATGGCCCACCAACAATTCATCCAACTGCCGGGGCTATTGCTGTGGGATCCAGGTTTTTTCTGATTGCATTCAATATTGTGCTCCAGAGTGATGATCTCGTGCTGGCCAATAATATTGCCAAAACGATCAGGACTTCTAGTGGTGGGTTATCGGCGGTGAAGGCCATAGGCGTTTCTCTGATTTCTCGACAGCTGGTGCAAGTGTCCATGAACCTAACGGATTATCGAGAAACGTCTATGCGTCTCGCCTATGAAGCGGTGAATCGAGAGGCACGGCGGTTTGATGTAGAAATCTTGGAAAGCGAGATTGTGGGGTTAATCCCTCGTGCCGCGTGGGATGAGCCGTTGTGGCAGGATCTCAAGTTGCGGTCGATTCAGTCCGATCCAATTATAGAATCTCGCCTCAAGCAATCTTCTGTGTCTTGAGGTTCGGAGATCCAATTGATCGCCAATCCCTTGTATGATTCGTGAGGATGATTTTATCGACTAGTCAGGAGGTTTGGAATGAATGCTGTCGCTGAAGGAAGAACTGCATTACGAGAGAGTAAATTTGGACATTTAACGGTCGGCGCGATTATGGAAATGCAGGTACAAAGTGCCAGGAAAGACACTGGGGCTGAACTATTGGCCTCATATATGATGGACGGATTTGGGTCGGTGCCAATCGTAGATGATCAGAACAAACTTGTCGGTATTGTCTCTGAATTTGACTTGCTCGGAGCACTTCGAAAAGGCAAGAAATTGGAAGAGGTCACGGCGGGTGAGATTCTGACAGCCAATCCTATTTCGGTCACCAAAGATACGGATGTGATGACGTTGGTTGATGTGTTGCAAAACAATCATCTGATACGCGTGCCGGTTTTGGACAATAAGGGCAGTCTTATTGGCATTGTGGCTCGCCGAGATCTCCTCCGGGGCTATCTTCAAGCATCAGGGAGTTGAAGCTCCCTGAGGAGTTGTGCTACTGCTTTCCCTCGCCTATTTGTTCTTCTTCTATCACATAATTGAATCGGGGCTCGCTCTCACTTTCCTTCGAAGATGAGAGCGTGTCACAAGTCTGCGAGTTTTCCACGATGAAAGATCGAGTAAGTCAGATTGTGAGTGCCATTTGGTTTGAGCGCGTGATCATCGCGTTCATTTTGGTCAATGGAGTCATTTTGGGCATGGAAACGTCCCCGTCTCTGGTGGCAGAGTACGGGACTCTCATGCATTTGGGGAATCACCTGATTCTTGGGATTTTTATTCTTGAAGCCGTACTCAAGATGATTGCTGTGGCTCCTCAGGTGGGGCGGTATTTCCGAGATGGCTGGAATGTGTTTGACTTCTCTGTGATCGTGTTTTCGTTAATCCCTGCCACAGGCGAGTTTGCCATGATCGCGCGCTTAGCGAGATTACTGCGAGTGGTCAGGCTGGTCTCCACGATTCCAGAGCTTCGTTTGATTGTCTCGACCTTGGTGCGATCCATTCCCAGTATGTTGCATGTGATGACCTTGATGGGCATGATTTTTTATATCTATGCCATCACAGGATACCAATTGTTCCATGAACATGATCCGACGCATTGGCGATCATTAGGCATATCACTGCTGACTCTCTTTCGTGTCGTGACACTGGAAGATTGGACGGATGTGATGTATACCGCGATGGAGTTTCATTATTTGTCTTGGATCTATTTTGTGAGCTTTGTTATCTTAGGCACATTTGTGGTCGTCAATTTATTCATTGCGGTCGTGATCAATAATTTGGATGAAGCAAAAGCCGAACGGCTGGCAGAACTTCAAGGTCCCGTGACACAAAAAGAAATACTCAAAGACTTGCGAGATACCCAACAAGCCCTCAAACGCTTAGAAGAACGTTTAGAGCGCACATTCTAATCCAAGGAACAATCTGTTTCGGTTTTTGCGGAAGGGCGGGCTTGTACAGGCCAAGTTTTCTATGACATCAGGGTTAAGGTGATGGTCTCTGTTCGAATTAGGGTTTTAGCCGGCCTCGTGGCAATGCTTTTGAATCTCTTCTTCATGGGTTGCACAACCCCTTCGTCTTCCTTTCATCAACAAGCCACGAATTTCGGGTTTCATTCCCAGGCCTACCAAGGGTCAGGTTTTGTTCATCAGGTCTATTCAAATCAAAAGCCCCTTAACGAGTATTTACATATTTATCTGGGAGGGGATGGTACTCCATGGAAAGAGGTCGATCGCATAGCAGCTGATCCTACTCCGCGCAATCCCATCATGTTGCGGATGATGGCGCTGGATTCAACAGCGAGCATGTACGTGGGGAGGCCTTGCTATCATGGATTGTCCCAATCCCCAGGGTGCTATGCAAAATGGTGGACTTCTGCTCGATACTCCGAGACTATTGTTGAAAGTCTTCGTTCGGTGCTGACACAACTTTCAAAAGAACAAGAAATGAGAGGAGTTGTTCTCTTTGGATATAGCGGTGGAGGAACATTGGCCATGTTATTGGCGGAACGCGTGCCATGGGTCAAAGGAGTTGTGACGATAGCGGGGAATTTAGATATTGAGGCTTGGACTGACTACCATTCTTTTAGCGCTTTAACGGGGTCAATCAATCCGGCTTTTTTACCTCATCTAGGAAACCATATCGTCCAAATGCATTTTCTGGGAGGTCAGGATAAAGTGGTGCCACCGCATTTGGTTGAGAAGACAATATTACGACAGGGAGAAGAGACACGAGTTCTCATTCAGGAGCTAGATCATCAATGCTGTTGGGAGGTAAAGTGGCCTGAAATATTACGTGAAGTGAATGGACGCCTGGCCAGGAGAACGCCATAAGTGTTTCTCGCACTATTCTGCCCACAAAGGCTTTGATCAGAGTATCTGTATAGGTAGAACGCCTAGGGACTCAGAGGGAGCCCCTAGGCGATGAGAGCCATAAAGGCTAAAATTCTAGGCGAGCTCCGATGGTAAAGATATGATTGGAAATATCTTGTAGCCCTAAGAATGTTTCATAGTCAAAGAAGACTTGCGTTCCCCCAGCAGAGACATTTGCAAGGGTTGCTCCAACTCGGTAGAAATTCCGATCTGGGTTTTCGCTTCTGACAAATAGTGGCGTGTTAAACGGATCATTGACATATTTAGTTGTCGTCGTTTTTGCATCATTTTCAAACTCATGGTCCCATTCCCCACGTATTTGTGGAAACCACACTCCCCACTGCCAACTGAATTTTTTTGATGCTTGCAATCCTACGGCTGAAATAAGAGAGGTGATGTCTTGGTCTTCAACTTCCAGGTTTAACCCAGAGGCCCCAGATTCTTTAAATCCATCAATGTCGAGTTTTAAATAGGTCAGTCTTGCAAAAGGCCCAAAATCAACACTTCCTATTTGGGCGTTATAACCTGTCCCAACACTAAATGAGTATTGGGTGCTATCAGTCTCCCCTTTAGCTGTTCTATCTATCCCAGCGACGGCTGTGTTTGAGGAAACAAAGATCTTTCGCTTCGAATCGTGGTCACTCCATCCTGCGGAGCCAATGGCCTCAAGATAGAAATCTTCAATGTAATAGGTGCTATAAATCGAAAACGTATAGCCGTCCGAATCATTCCCTCCTCCGGCATTGACTGATGACGTATCAAAGTCGGAATCAAAATGGGAATAACTAAAGGCTGTTCCAAGAACAAGTTCATCAAGTAATCGGTAATCAACGCCGACAGTAATACCCGCGGTATCAAAGTCGAATCCATCTTCTTTCGAGCTTTCGTCTTTTTTCCCTGTCCCTATTGAACCACTGACGAAGGCACCTAACCGGCTAAATCCCCCGCTTCCCAAATCTCCAGAAGCCCCCCCTCCGCGTTGAGGAACCCCTGAAAATCCCAAGGCCTGTGGACTCAAGCCGGCGAGAGGGTTTACCCCATTCAGGTTTAAGCTTGCGATAGACAATCCAGTACTTCCTCCCCGTAGAGCTGCGAGGCGACCACTTAGATTTCTTTGTTGTCCGTTAAACGTTTTTGTGGCCTGAGTCCTAGGGGCAAGGAGTTCTTCTGATGCCATCTGTTGAAGGGCAGCATTCAGTTCTTCATTACCAAGGCCCAAGCTTAAAGTTGTGACTCCAGTGCCATTTAACGCATTGCCGGTGTGCACTAATGCTCCACATTGAGTACGCAAATCGGCTTCTGCAGCAGAAACGCCTGTCCCTAATCCTACTAGGCCAGGGCAAACGCCTGTAGAGGTGGGGCTAAAAATTGCGTTGCCAGTAGCAGATTGAAGGGCTGATTGACCAGTGCGCTGTCCAAGCGTTGTTTGGGCATGGCCTGGTGCAAACATCGATTCTCCGAGCATCAAACTGACACCCACGATGGTTACAAATATTGAATATTGAAACAATGAATATTTTGGAAACTGAGAACAATTGGTATTGGTAGATTGGTTAGATACATACTCGTCCATAAAAACCTCCTGGGGGTATTTGAAGTATTGTGAATATTTATAAATATTTATAGAAGTCTGAAATACCTTACACCTAATTTCTTGTCAAGAAATTTAGCCAAAAATGACCTCTAATAATAGAGAAATGGTGCTTTCCCAGGCATGATTCTGGCCTAAGTTTTTCTTTGATTTTTATTTAGGCAAGGTTCATAATGGATGGCATACACTTTGCTTTGCTCTAAATGAAAGGTTACTCATCGATTGAATCTACGATCTTTTTTCCTGTACTGGATTGTTTTTTCCAGCAATTGATAAATCTGTCACAGCAGGAGAAGGTATGATGATTGAAAAAATGAAATATCAATCAAGAATGGTCTATAGGTGCTCTTGCCATGTCTCTCAAATGCCTTTTAGAGGCAGCTTGAGTATCCGTAATCTTTTGAGTAATGGCATATTGCTTTTTCTTCTTTCAGCCTTTTTTCTCACATGGGGATGTGCTTCGCCAGAGTTAGAAAATTCACCACAGGCTTCAATCAAGCAAACGCAATCCTCTCAACCATCCAGCTCTCAGGGTCTTTCTTCAGATAGCGGCAATGCGTTCGACGTAGTCGATTGTTTAATCCCTGGCCAAGTTCGTCGTTTAGGTCGTCAAATGATTTATATGACTCCTCGTCGACCAGTTCGGGCGACGGTTGAAGATTGTGTCATTCGCGGCGGGGAATATGTCTCGTATGATCGGGCCGACTATAACACCTCTCTAGACATATGGAAAAAAGCTGCGGATATAGGGAATGTTGAGGCTCAATACTATGTTGCCGTATTATACGAACAAGGGAACGCGGGCAATCCTGATTATGCCTTAGCAGCACAATGGTATGAAAAAGCTGCAGAACAGGGCCACCGACAGGCGGCGATGAATTTAGGCAGTCTCTATGACCAGGGGCTAGGCGTTCCTCAGGACCCCCAATTGGCCTTTACCTGGATGACCAAAGCCTCTGGCTTAAAGCGACCGAGTTTAACCAATCTCTTGAATCGTTCTGTGGTACAGCAACTACAGTCACTGAAAAATACCGTAAAGGTCAGAGAGCAGGAAATTGATGTCTTGCAAAGTTCCTTGACTCAAACCCAAGAGGAAAAAACCCAACTCCAAAAATCTTTGGAAAAGGAGCAATCTGAGGCTCAAGCTGAGCGAGATCGCATGGCCCTCCTCGAGAAACAATACCAGCAGCTGGAGGTCGGTCTTAAGAAAGCCAATAAACAAATCCCTGAACGAGAACGTCAAATTCAACAATACCTAGGAGAACTCGAAGCATTAGAGAAAGAGTTAGCTCAGAGGCGGCAGGAAGGTGAAAATGCTAAGTCCGATCGAGAGTATTTGGTTCTTCTTGAAAAACAATACCAGCAGCTGGAAGCTGATCTTCGCATAGCGGAAAAGAAAAATCCTGAACAGCAAAGGGAAATTCAACAATACCAAGGAGAACTCCAAGGGTTAGAGAAAGAGTTAAACCAGAAGCGGCAGGAAGAGGAAAAAGCGAAATCTTTAGAAGCTAACTATCGAGTTCTCCAGGGAAAATTGACGGAGCTTGAAGGGGTCAATGCACAGGAGCTTTCCCTCAAACAACAACGAGAAGAAGAATTCAAACAGGTCAAAGAACAGTTAGATTCCAGCCGACAGCAATTGGTACAACAGGAAACAGAAATGGCCGAGTTGACTCAGCAAATAGAAACCCTGGAATCGTCGGCGAGTCTAAACGCCAACCTCCCGCCCGGAGAGGATTTGGGTTTGAATGGCCCAAGTATTCAAATTATTGATCCTCCTATGATAACCACTCGTGGCGTGAAGGTGGCTTCAGGGCGACGGGAGGTCTACCTACCACCGGATTCCAGTAGATCGATAACGGGGAGAGTCATAGCGCCAGCTGGATTGTGGGAATTGCGGGTGAATGGGTTAGTGACTAGCCTAAATAAGGAAGGGGTCTTTACCTATGAATTGCCGAAGCTTCGAACACAAGAACGTTCCATTTCTGTTGATATCATGGCCGTAGATATCCAAAACAAACGCACGATTAGTAGTCTGAGCATTTTGTCAGACAAAACCCTCATGACATCGCAAGGCTCTCTTGCTTCATCGGCTAAGAAGCCTTTTGGTCAATACTATGCCTTGGTCATAGGAAATAACAATTATCAACAATGGGAGCCTCTTCAGAATGCAATTGCCGATGCAGAGGCAGTCGGTCAATTATTAGGGACTCAGTATGGATTCAACGTGAAATTTCTCAAGAATGCTTCACGAACAGATATTCTCAAGACTCTCAATGATTACCGAAAGCTGTTAACCGAGCGGGACAATCTCTTGATTTACTATGCTGGCCATGGATTTTGGGAAAAGAATATTAACCGCGGGTATTGGATTCCTGTAGAGGCAGATCTTGAAGATAATTCTAATTGGATTTTACTCCCAACCGTGACTGATCTTCTGCAGCTCATGTCGGCTAAACATATTTTAGTTGTCGCGGATTCCTGCTTTGCAGGAAAACTTACACGATCTGGGTTAGCTCAACTACGGCCAGGGCTCACTGGCGAAGCTCGCATGGATCTTTTGAAAACATTAGCTGAAAAGCGTGTTCGGACTGCCATGACATCCGGTGGCCTTAGTCCAGTTTTAGATTCAGGGGGAGGAGGACACTCGATATTTACCAAAGCCTTCTTGGATGTTTTGGAGGAGAATACTGAAATTTTAGAAACTGAACGGATTTTTTTAGCGATTCGAAATCGTGTGATGAGAGCAGCCCAAAGACTCAATACTGAACAAATTCCTACTTATGCTCCAGTCTCTATGGCAGGGCATGAAAGTCTCGGGGATTTCATCTTTGTCCCAACGACATCAGGCCTTCAATTATCAAGTAAGAATATGCCCGCCTCATACTCCTCAGAAATCATAAGCCGTGACGCGACGTTCAATGGCACGGTTTCTTCTTCTGTAAATTAAAATATCTAACGCTCTTGATGGCACCCGTCGCAGCGTTCCGCAGCTGTAAGATTTGGATAGGTCTTGTCAAGGAGTCGTGGGAGGCCTCAGTTAGATCCGTCCGGTAGTGGGTATTCTTGAAAGAGTCGGAGGGGTGGGGTTTTCCAGGTTTGTAGGAAGTTCAGAAGTTTAAACATTGAGGTTGGCCCACTGGCAGTGCAGTCAACTTTCCCGTCCTCATCCATTCGCCAGACACAATTACCTTCTCGTAAGAGATACTTTCCTGCTTCACACGATCGGCGTATAGCCATAGTGTCGTTCATTGTCTTTTCCCTTCTTTCATCACATTCTCCCAGACAATAATAGGGATGTCGTAACAGCTAGATTTGTCGTTGGTGACTAGTTTCTGTTTTTAATTATGAGCAACCTTGATGCCATAAAAATTTTGTTGGTTGTCAGTCAGTGTGAGGTCATTTAACTAATTGATTTTAAAAGGAAATAATGACTAAAGCGAGTAGATCTTGTTGCTGGCAAGCCATTAGTGTTGTAAGGCAATGGTGTATGGCAAGCGGTATAGACTGTATCAAAGAGGAAAATCATCGACGAAAGTTCTAAGGTATTTCCCTTTATTTCAATCAGGAACTTTGAATGGTGAGGAGGTTAACCGCAATTTTTTGGAGAATTTTTTTTGCCTCTGACTTGAGCCAGCTTTTCCTATTTTCGATTCGCTTGAGAGAGTTGGTTGAGCAAAGACGAAGCTTTCCACAGGCGAGCGAGAATACAAGAATTGTATGAGGAGAACTCAGAGAGCTGAAAAAGTGAAAGTCAGGACCGAGGTTTGGAGTTGTTGCTGGATTTAGCGTTTATGGATGATGTGGAACGCCAGCGATTTTGTCTGCGGTTGATTTCCTCCTCCGAGACCCTGGTTTCCCATTCTTCTACTAGCCCAGATGGGCCACGGTGCCACCAAGTGGGAAGGCTCGTCGGTGAGGGTTTAGTGGGTTGTTCAACCATTGTTCGGAAAACCTCTTTTCAAGAAAGTGTTCCATTCCCACATCACGATGTGGGAAATTGTCTACTAAATGTGCATTATTTTGTTGAAATGCAGTTAATATATGAAAAAGCAAGAACAATGCCAAAAGTTTATTTAGCTAAAAGTCTGCTTCATGTTTTGAGTTCAATTGATCAACGCAACACTTTATTCTACCGACTAGCAATGGAGTGTGACGATGAAACACCGAACCCGCATCTACTTTAGCGCGGCACAGCGGGCAGACATTTGGGATCGCTGGCAGCGTGGCGAATCCATGAGG
>JAJDBS010000169.1 GCA_029261235.1 Nitrospirales bacterium | reverse complement strand
TCAGGCCACCAGTGCAGAGTTGCAGCGATTGACACGTCTTGGAGTGAATGCCCTTCGTGCGTTTTCAGGAAGGGGTATTCTTATCTGGGGTGCGCGGACGACGTCGATTGACCCCGAATGGAGATATGTCCCAGTTCGAAGACTTACCTTGTTCGTCGAAGAATCTGTCTCGAAAGGCACGCAATGGGTGGCATTTGAGCCAAACAATAACAAATTATGGGCACAAGTCAGACAGAGCGTTAAAAATTTTCTCACACATCTATGGAGGCAAGGAGCACTACAAGGGCAAAAACCACAAGAAGCCTTCTTTGTCAAATGCGATCGCACCACCATGACGCAGCATGATATCGACAATGGTCGTCTCATTTGCCAAATTGGAATGGCTATCGTGAGGCCTGCGGAATTTGTCATCGTTCAGATCACGCAAAAGACTGCAGAGGCGTAGCGTTCACCATCATGACGATACAGGCAATGGGGTCACGGATAAGGTTCATCTCTCGATTCATTCAGTAATAGAGTCAGGCCTGCGTTATTCCTAATCGAGTCGCTCGTTTACTCTTGGCCCATGCCAAAAAACTAAGCCGGCACAGGCAAGAAAGCGACTGGAGGAAGTCAAGGCAGTTTTCAGTCAACCAAAGTTTTTATCCTCGGCTCAAAAGCGCGCCGGCCAATTGGCAAGTTGGTTCGACATTTCGAGACTGCCACGATACAAGAGGTGGTAGTCTATTTTCGCAGGGATGCATCCACCTGCGGTCGGTACATTGGTAAAATCAATATTGCCGTGCGGGGTCGAAAAGGAGCAATGCCGCAGCAGAGGAAATCCATTTCTGCACTGACGTAGGCCTGCCCCATTTCTTCCCTTAACCTTGTTTCTCATTTTTGTGCTGTTGTCTCTCAATTTTCGTTCCCTACCTCAATACCTGCTGGTTCTCTTTTCGATTCCATGTTCTTTCGTTGGCGCCATTTGGTATCTGAACGCTCTGGTAGAGCATCTCAGTTTTGCCGTCTGAGTGGGGCTTATGACTTTGGCGAGCTTGGCCGCAGAAACCACAGTGATCCTGTTTATGTTCCTTGATGAAGCCTGCTCCAAACAATACAAAGGAAACCGTCTTCAGTCGTTGAGCGATATTCGTGATCCAGTGCGCGAAGAGGCAGTCCTACGAGTACACCCAAAAATCATGACAGCCACAGGAATCTTTCTAGAGTTACGCCTTATCATGGGGAACGAGGGTACGGAGGCAGATGTGATGAAGCACATTGCAGCCTCCATGATTGGGGAAATGGTAACTGCCTCCATCCTCCCGCTCTTCGTCATCCCAGCCCTGTTCCTGATCTAGGAAAGATGGGAACTTGGAGTTTGCGCAAAAGCATCGAAAATATGTCATTGAATATCAATGCTGTCGTATGGGCCAGTTTAAATTAAGCTACCCCACTCCGACTCTGATACCCTCGAAAACTTTGATGACGAAGTGGACAAGCAGGGGAAGGAAAACCCGTATTCGTCTATCACACGCCAAAAATGGACCAAGGCTCTTGGTTTCAGATATGTTAATCGGCTGTATCACAGTGTGAGATACGGAAGCTTAGCATCTCATCGAGTCACTTCCCTCATGTAATGCTCACCATCGAAGCTCGTTGAATCTCAAGGAACGCTTTTTTTCAGAATGGTTAGAACACGCGATGACGCCTGACCTATATGTATCCTTTTACCCATACAGAAAGAGAACATTGATAGATGATCATCAGAATGTGCCAGCGTTGGATTCTCTTTATTCCCTTTATGATACTCAGCCTCGTTTCTCTTTTTTCCGGCATTCCGGCTGAAGCCAGTTGCGGAACCACCAGTTGTTTTCTTTCCATTGATAGTATCCAGGGCTTACCCCAAAAGGGGATCCTTAATGTGAACGTGACGTACAACTACGTGAAGCTAGGGCAGATTGACGGCACATCCGGAAGGGTGCCCGGAACAGCCAACACGACCGACAGAGTGTTGGTCATTGATGGGCACCGGGAAATACGGACGATTAACCAAGTGTATGCACTTGATCTTAATTTGGGAGTGACTGATAGATTTGCTGTCCAGTTTACTCTTCCCTATATTGTGCGGCTTCATCGACATACGATCCGTGAAGGGAACCCTAACCAAACTGAGGCCAAATTCACCGATAACGGAATCGGAGATATTCGACTGATTGGCAAATACAACATCTTTCCTTCCCTTCTCCATTCGTTCGCATTGGGAATCGGAGTTGAGTTGCCAACTGGGAAGTATAATCAGCCGATCAATACACCCGCCAACCGCCAGCCACCAGGAGTTCAGCTGGGACGAGGTGAAGTCGGGGTTATTGGAACCTTCTATCAGACCTATGCGATTCTTCCCAATACCCTCACCCAATTTTCCTCAGGCAGTTATCGCCATACGTTCCGAAATGATAACGGGTACCAATTTGGGGATGAGTACATACTGAATACCGGCATCAATTATCAGAGTTTCGACTGGCTGGCGCTTAACCTTCAATTCAATTGGCGCTACGCGGTCCATGATAATTTCAACTCCTCTCTTAGTCAGTTTACCCCTGGAGGAGGAGGACCAATGCGGATTGATCCAGAGATTAAAAATCGTCGTGTTCCAAATTCTGGGCTGAGCATCCTGATGCTGACACCTGGCTTTAGCGTGAATCTTCCAGCGTCAACCTCGGTGTACTTCAATGTTCAAATTCCTATCCTTCGAGATTTCAATAATAATCTTGGACAGAACACAAGCTTTATAGCTGGGATCAGTCACGCCTTTTCAGTTTTTTGAGAAAGAGGCACGTCTGTTCTTTGCTGATTACATGTGGAATGGAGGCGGGAAACACCTGAGCCATATCCTCCTCACCTGCCTCACAGCAGCAGAATGCCTCTTGCACTATTCTTTGCCGTGAATAGGAATTATCAGTGAGGTCAGGCAGTGGGGTCACTGCCTGAGTATTGACTTAAGATGTAGGGCAAGTGTTTTGTTGCATACCACCTTGCACCGTTCGCTGCACAAATCAAAACCCAAGCATAGGAGTCTGCAGGGTTGTTATCCGATCTCTCCCTTCCAAGAAATCTTGCCTTGGGTACAGCCGAGCAGCAGGCCGGAATCCACCCTGCCGGCAAGCACCGATTGCGTGAATCGGTGCTCCTTCCCTCACGTTTTTTTTCAATGTTGCCCCATTCATGGTAGATGCTCTGATGAATCGGTGGGCATTGTTTGAGCCCTCGGCAAAGCTCAGGCCATGCTCCGTGATTTTACACGCCGCCGGGTTAGGTCAGCTGCGCAGGACACCCGAAGGGCCATGCCACGGCCAACATCGTTTTGGGCACTTTTGCCGAAACAAATGACCTCGGCTGCCATGGCGAAACCCGGTTCTTCTAAATGCCAAGATCAAGACGCAGCACAGCGCCGAGAATGAGAGGGCTAAGATGAGAAATTCGGTCGATTGAAGGGTTGAATGAAATAAGCGGAAAAGGAGACGACACGCTTAACAAGAGATCTGTCTATTATTCAAAACATTTTTGTTCCATGCGCGAGTAAAGGATTATCTATCAACCATATCCGCCTTTGCTTCTTTAAATCCAGTCTCTTTCCGTTCAAAGGCGCCAAGCAGTCGACGCAATCCCTTTACCGTTGAATGATCTTCGCCCAAGGTGGTTACTCCGATTGCAAGAGCTTCCTCATACCACTGCCCGGCTTCGTCACTTTGGTGATTAAGTTGATACAAAATGGCTATGTCGCAAAGGACATCAACGATTTCTTGATCTCTTGGTTCTTTTCTCCGTTCAATGGCCTTACGCTTTTGTTCGAGCAAGGCAATGGCTTCAACAAATCGATTTTGTATGCGAAAGAATGTTGCTAGCGTCGTGAGGCTCTGTTGCAATCGTAAATCGGTTGAATCATCATTCTTTTTCGCTACCTCTGCTTCTCGCAGGAGAAGGCTTTCAGCCTGTTTCATTTTATCTGGAGTGGATAGGACATGAGGCACATTATGCACACTTCCAATAATACGATTATCTTGAAATCCCCAACCTTTTTTATCACGATCAATGGCTTGATCTAAGTAGGGCCGAGCTTTTCCATATTGGCTTTGAGCTGTGTAGAGTTTTGAAAAATCATCATGACTCTGAAGAGATTCCAACTCAACCTCACCGTCAACGGCATGCTTTGCACTCAGTGTACGGGTGAGAAAAGGCCCAGCTTTTTGAAAGAGGACTTGGGAAACATGAAATCCTACGACGTTTTTCAAATCAGTTACGACGTCCGGGTGGTCGGGGCCTAGATGTCTTTCACGAAGTCGAAGGGCTCGTTGAAACAAAGGGCGTCCCTGAGCAAATTTATGCTGGACATGATAGAGAGCCCCCAAGTTACGAAGTGATATGGCTAAATCATGATGGTCAGATCCCACAATCTTTTCATGAACCTCGAGGGCTCGTTCAAGCAGAGGCTCGGCTTGCGCCCATTTGCTTTGTGCATCATAGACAGCCGCAAGTCGAGTCAAGGTTTGAGGAAGTCGAAAATCTTGTTCGCCGAAATTTCCAGTTTTCTCTAGTGCATGTTTCAATTCTTGTTCTGCATGAACAAATTCTCTTGCTTGAATAAACCGTTCGCCTTCTTCCCAATGATTTTTCCAAGTTGTTTCCTTTTCCTGACAGGAAAAGGTCGTAAAAATACCGATGAACAGACAGATGTGAATGAGTAGCTTCAGGTTCATTAGGGTCAGACCAATTTCTTTCACTCTACTGCACGATTTCTCTTCTGACAAAAAAGCTGTAGTAGGATAGACTCCTAATTAGGGGTGTCAGAGTGATAAGGCCCGCTGCCATCGGTAATCCGCAATATGGTATAAGCAACTGTTCGAAACGTAAGCATTCTTTTCTTATTAGGACACGACAATGAAAACCTTGTATTTAGTGCGCCACGCCAAATCTTCTTGGAACAATGCCAGTATGTCCGATCATGCTAGGCCTCTCAACGATCGAGGGGAACGGGACGCTCCTGAAATGGGAAATCGATTGCGCAAGCGCGCACCACAACCTCCGATCATCATCTCCAGCTCCGCGGTCAGAGCTGAAACCACCGCAACCATTTTGGCCGAAGCGATCGACTATCCCCTATCAGAATTGAAAATTGACGAGCGCTTGTACGGGGCCGAAGCAGACGATGTGATTGCGATTATTCGAGAACTGGATGACGTGATAGATTGCGCCATGTTGGTCGGCCATAACCCCACGTTTACCGATCTGATTAATTCTCTTAGCGAGAGTCAGATGGACGAGGTCCCAACCTGCAGTATGGCGATATTGAGATTTTCGACTGACACCTGGTCAAAGATTGGTGAAACTCCGGGAGAGCTCCTGGATTTTGATTATCCCAAAAAAGACATGGACTTAAGTTGAACTACGATCGTTTATAGACCTTCACGTTTCATCACTCTCATTCTGTGCTTCTAAGCTTTCCGATGCCTGCCGGCGACCACTTGAGTGGACACTCTTAAAATTGGCGAGCCCTGTTTGAGCAAAGCGAGTTGGTCCGCCCTCCTAGAATTCGCGTCCAACTCATCCAATGAAGTCAGATGGGGCATCAATGGTTTTGGGTCCTTTTGCCGAAACAAAAAAACCTCGTCGGCCTAGGCCAGACCCGGCAAGCATGAGAAATAAAAAAACTGTACTGCCTCATTTGCTCGAATGACAAGATGGAACCGAATCCGAATTCAGAGTGACGAAGCTTTCTCCCCTCCCCTCTTCTCAATTAAACTTGGTTTTCCCAGTTTCATGCGGTACATTATCGAGGTTCACATTTTCCTGCCAGCGTAAGGCCTTCGCCCTCCGGGTTAGGGAATTTCACAATTCAGCTCGGCATACACACGAATTCGTTCATCATCATGGCCTCTACGCCTCAGACACAAAACCGCACCGCTCATGAGGCGTGGACCCTCCTGAATCAGAAACGACAAGGACATTCGGGAACCGACACCATCGGTTTGGTCGTCCAGGGGGGTGGGATGCGAGGTGTGTACTCCATGGGTGCGCTCGCGGCGCTTCAGGAAATGGGATTTCACCAATGCTTTGATCATTTGGCCGGGTCATCAGCAGGCGCGTTAAATGGGGCCTATTTTCTGACAGGCCAATCCAGTTATGGGGTAGAAACGTATATTCACTACTTATCGAAAAAAGCGTTTGTGAATCCCTTTCGCTTTAAAAAAATAGTCGATATTGATTATTTAGTGGATGGCATTGGAAAAAAGATCAGACCCCTTCATCTCGAAAAATTGCGAACAACCCATACCACGCTCCACATTTCACTGACCGAATCATCACAAGCCGAAACTCATTACGTGACGAACCGGACGCCGGGCATTGATATCTGGGAAGCCTTTCGTGCCACCGCGGCCCTTCCCCTCCTCTATAACAAATCGGTGAAAGTCGGAAATGACCATTATGTTGATGGGTCGCTCAGCGCACGCATTCCAGTACAGCGCGCAGTAGAACAGGGATGCCGCTATATCGTCGTGATTTTAACTATGCCGCATTCCCATCGCATTCACTCTACCCATAGATTACTGCAATCACTCACGTGGCCGGCTACTCGCCATTATAGCGCTGCGCTCCGAAAAGCGTTTTTCGGAGAAGACCACGATTACAACTCCACGAAAATAGACCTTGCTCACAAAAACCCGAAAATCTCTGGTTGTCCCAAGGTGATCGTCATCAGTCCACCACGGGCGCCAGAAATGTTTTCGACGCTCACCACCAACCCCAAACACCTCCTTCATGGCGCCTTACAAGCAAGAGAAGATACCTGGCGTGCCTTTGGGAAAATCCCGCCGCCACACGAGAACCCTTTTGCACTATCCGCTTGAAACACCTGAAGCGTCGCCCACTGCCACCATTGCATACAAAAAACACCGTCACTCATACCGATGTTTGCCGCCGCGAATCATGCTTTTGACTTAATTCCAGAAAATTCTTACAGTACGCAGGTTGGAGGATATGTTCCGAAATACAATCTCATGAATAAACTTTTCCAAATCACTTCGATTCTCTTGCTCGTTCTGTTGACTGGCTGCGTACTTGGGCGACGTACCATTGATCTTCCGATCCAAACTATTCCTACTGGAACACAGGAAAAAGGTGAAATATTTATCGGCAAGATTCATGATGGTCGGACTTTCCAAAACAAACCGTCCGATCCTTCACTGCCCTCTATCGATGGAGATGTGAACACCTTAACGGAAAAACAGAAAGGCATGATGATTGGACGTCAACGAGGAGGATTCGGGAATGCAGCTGGAGATGTCGCCTTGCCAGCAAACGACTCGGTGACTGCACGAACAAGGCAATTACTAGAGACAGGCTTCAAAAGTAGAGGCTACGTCATCACCTCTGATTCTACGGCTCCAAAATCAGCCAGGGCGACGATTAATAAGTTTTGGGCTTGGTTCACTCCTGGATTTTGGACCATAACCTTTGAAGCTCACGTCAATTACACAATTAGACTGACCAAACCAGAAGGCCCATCAACCATGATTCTTCAAGGTTACGGAAGGAATCAAGGGCAAGTAGCCAGTGATGCCAACTGGCAATTGGCGTATCAAAGAGCTTTTCAGGATTTCCTCTCTAAGCTCGACTCCCAATTGAACCTGGCTGGTTTTTAAGACGGTAACTTCACAAGCGACTCAAGCCTTTTCCCTCAGCTGACTTCTGCTATCTCAATAGCCCCACATTTTCTTTTACGGTTAGTTCGTCTGCTCCACGCTCAAACCCTGCCTTGAAAGCGTCACAATCAGTTTATCAAGGAAGAATAGTCTCAAGCTTGGCAAGCCTTACAGTAAATCCTAGCGTCATTCGACAACCTGATTTGCCACGCCACCATAAAAAATGGGAAAAATTATTCACTAGGCACTGTGCCTTCAAGTAGACTATGTCTCTCTATGATCGGATACGAACCTCTGTGAGCAGATTATGATTGATGGTGTGAACTATTACCAAATCCTTGGCGTGTCTGAAGATGCGCTGTTAAAAGAAATTCAAACGGCCTGGCGCTCGTACGTCAAAGACAATCATGAAGATGTTGTCCCGCAATTCGAGCGCCCCGCCGCCAGGGAACGGATGTTTAAGATTAACGAAGCCTATGCCGTACTCAGCCACGAAGAAAAACGCGGTGATTACGACAACGCACATATGCTCAATGGTGGGTCGAGTATCGAACTCGTACGACGACGGGTCAGAAAAGCTCGAGACATCATGCAACGAGATCGTCGGCTTATTACCGGCGAGGAGATGAAGCTGATTGAAACGATCCTGGATTATCTCGATCAACACACCCAAGAATCGTGTTTTCACTGGATGACGCAGATGCTACACGAATGCCCTGACATGGCCAAATATACGGTGGTCCCAGCGTTTGAAGAACAACTGTTGGGAGCGAAGACATCCTTACTGGATACGCTCATTCAAAAAGCCCCGTATGTCATTACTTGGGAAAAGATCCATCTATATGGCGAAGATATTTGTAGCGTGAGTGGAAAAGAACACAAAGAGCGCAATTATAATCAACTCGCGCGCATCCTTTGTCATCGATTGGACCTCGCGAAATATTTTGTGTATGCCGCCTACCAAGAACAAGCCTCTGGGTGTGAAAGCTGCCTGCTCCCCACATTATTACGAGTAGCCCCTGAAGAAATAACGCAAGAAAATTTCGATAATTATGTTGATACCGTCAACAACATGCGATCCATCATCTATGGCCAACTCCGCAACTACAACGAGCAAGCTATCGACTGGATTCTGAAGGCGAGACCCGGTCTCGTCCGAAAACCAGAAAAGAAAAAAGCCCCTCTCGAACTGCCCCTCCCCTTACGACCAAAGTCCTAGGCTCCAGATATGGGGCAACAGACTCAAATAAATCGCTCTCATCTGCAGTGACTCTGATACGACAAAGAGTCCCAACTCGAGAAGGCAAAGAGTTGGCTCATTCGCAAAGGACATGCTGTGTCTCAATGAGATTACACTCAAAGGTCTGTCGACATTCCCTGAAGGCACGACAGACTCCTCAGCCCGTCGTCCTACAGCTAGCTCCATATCTGGCGACTCCACGATTTATCACGTGATAGACCACGCCGGTATAAGTCATTCATTGAATTACTGAGCCATAACCTCATCTGAGCAAACCTCTATATTTCTACAACAGCAGTCTTGTACCGGAATAACTGTCTAATGTTTCCCTTGGGCAAGATCTCTGTCTAAAGGAGAGCGTCGTACATATGTATTCATTTCTTCTTTTTTCTACCGCTTGATAGTGTCCCGACACATGAGCTCACATCAGTGGGTCTTCGAATAGGATTGTGATCTACGATCATCAAAAACCCTTGTGTCGTCGCGTTCTCTGGATTAGAGTCATCACATGAACATCAGTATTATTATGACCTCTTGCATCGCCGCAATCCTGACCTTCGCGACACCTGCTCTCGTTTCATCAGCCGACGTGTCCTCAACCTTGGCCAACGTAAACCCAATAGCTGGCGTCGAATCTATAGATTTCCCAAACTCAGGATTACGACAGGCGAAACCCTGGTTCTTACGCGGCGTCTTCCTTCTTCATAACTTTGAGTACGACGATGCGCGAGAAGCGTTTCGTCAGGCTCAGACATTCGATGCAAATTTCGCCATGGCCTATTGGGGGGAAGCCATGACCGCGAACCATCCGCTCTGGAATGAGCAGGATGTTGATGAAGGTCGTGCAGCACTGCATCGCCTTGCGCCAAATCCTGACATGCGATTAGCGAACGCACCAACCAAATGGGAACAAGGGTATCTGAGAGCGATCAATGCCTTGTATGGAGAAGGCAACAAACCGACACGCGACAAAGCCTATCTCGATCTGATGCGACAGCTCACAGAAGACTTTCCTGATAAGCAAGAAGCATCGGCCTTTTATGCCTTGGCAATCCTGGGAAGTGCGCAAGGCGAACGTGAGATGGCCACGTACATGAAAGCAGCCGCCATTGCGGAGGAAATCTTTCACAAGAACCCCACACATCCCGGAGCCGCCCATTACCTGATACATGCCTATGATGATCCGATTCACGCCCCACTAGGATTGAGAGCGGCACGAGTCTATGCATCCCTCGCCCCGCTAGCCTCCCATGCGCAACATATGCCGTCTCATATCTTCATGCCTTTAGGAATGTGGGATGAGGTCATCACGGCAAATGAAGCCGCCTGGGCCTCAAGTGAAGCTCGCATCACACGAAAAGGGCTGTCCGTGCTGACTCGACCATATCACACGTTGAAATGGCTCATGTATGCCTACTTGCAAGTCGGACGGGTTCAGGATGCGAAACAGTTACTCAATCTCATTGAGGCTGATGCAAAGGCGACCTCTTCCCTCTACGCCAATGGCTACTTGGCTTCCATGCGAGCCATCTATATCGTGGAGACCGAAGAATGGGATATTCGCCATATCAATCACGATCGATCAGGATTGGAATTTTCTTTTGCCGCGAGTGAACTCTTTGCCATCGGCATGAGTGCAGTGAACACTGATAACCTTGCCATCGCAAAACAGATGCTCGCCCAGATGAGCGAGCGAATCCAGCCATCACAAGCCGCTTCCCTTTCACGAGATGAAGGTGCCGCGCTGGGTATGATGAAAGAACTTGAGGCCTTGATCCTGCTTCAAGAATCTAAACCCCAAAAGGCTTTGTCAGTCATGAAGGAAGCGGCTGTCCTTGAGGATAGCTTGCCCTACGATTATGGGCCACCCATTCCGATTAAACCCACACATGAACTGTTGGGAGAGGTTTTGATGAAACTGGGTCAGCTAGAAATGGCGAAGAAAGAATTCGAACAAGCCTTACAGCATGCACCGAGGCGCACACTATCGCTCAGGGGATATCACGCAACACAATGATGTGAGAACACGCCAACATTTTTGGATGAATTGGGAGGCAGAAGTAAGCCAAGAAGCAGAACGAGGTGAAATTCCTAGCAGCAGATGTTTCTCTTTGGCATTATCATTTCAAGCCCCTTCAAATCACTTAACCCAGCGCAGGACTCTAAGGCCGTAATCAGACTTCAACCTGCCTAGTGTCGATAAGAACCTTCCATTTTCCTGAATCTTTCATTGATTCGTCACACTTGGATTCAAGACACGATCTTAGACTATGGATCTGTTCTTAGCTAAGTTACTCTTCATTCAATCCAAAATCTGTCGTCGAATATTCTACTGAGGCCGTTCCAACCCGCAGAAATTCAACCCACATGTATGACATACATTGTGCAGCTCATGACCAGTACATGGGAAAAATTTTAAACTGGGAAAGTTACGTAGTTCTCCCCAAGAAATTTTCGTCGTGAGACTAACTGATAGAGAAGATAAGCAAATATGTGGTGCCGGAGGCCGGACTTGAACCGGCACGGGCTGTTAAGCCCGAGGGATTTTAAGTCCCTATTTTGAGTGCGATTGAGTGGGATAGATTAAGACTTAACACGTTGTTTTTTAAGAATAATATCAATAAATCACACATGATCTCATTCCTTCCAATTTGGATTAATTGGGGGACTAAAGTGTGACTAAATGTGTGACTAGGTTAATTACTTAATAAGACGGATTTAGCCAAGAGGAGGTCCGGCCCTGATCGAACTAGGAGTAAAACTGAGAGTGACCGGTTAGATTGTAAACCTACCCAAATCACGACAGGAGGATAACCCGACGATTCATGGTAGATACTAAGACAGAGCTCTTTTTAAAGCCCCTCCTTCGTCACCATTTTGTAACTACTTGATTGAGGAAATGAGAAAAGCCGGGATTAGCAAAAGCCCAAACGTATCGAACCACCCAAAGACCCAGCCTTCACTGAAATAAAAACCCAGAATAGTTATGCAAACACAAAAATTGAGAATCCGGATGGAAACTGGGCTACCAGATAATTGGCCAACTTGATCTCGGTAAAATTTAGGAGTACGGAACCATCCAAGATTTATTCCAAAAAACCCTTTGATGTTACCGATGATATAAGTTAAAAGCACGCTCCAGGCATACCAGATCATCATGGGAATGTGGAAGAGATCGCGATGGGTCTTTTTCTTAACAAGGACCATGATAACCGGCTCAACAAAGTTGGAAAGGATGCAAAAATAGACAATGAAGGCAAAGGGCATTTTGACCGGCTCAAGAAGATACAAATAATATTCAACCTCATAACTATTCCATCCAAATGTCAGCCATCCAATAGTGATCATTCCAAGAAGGATGGCGATGCCCGTCAAGACGGTGGTCGAAAAATAGGCATTCTGGCGAATCGCGGAAAGTTTTTCGATCAAACGGAGCCTAGGAGAGCATAAAAGTTTCCAAAAATACTCACGCAACGATCGAGCGGTTCCAGCAGCCCATCGCTCTTGTTGCCGTCGGTAATGATCATAGGAAAACGGGACTTCTCCATAATTAATCACATTGGCTAGATAAACCCCCTTCCAGCCTGACAGCCAGAAACGATTCGTAAGATCTAAATCTTCGGTAAGATGACCAGGAGTAAAGCCCCCCACGTCTCTGATTGCCTGTAATCGGAACAAGGTACAACAGCCAGAAAATAATGTGGGATGCCCAAGAATTTGGCGTCCTTCGAAATCCACGTAATAACATCCTTCCTCAACCAACGCGACATATTTTTGAAAGAGATTCATCCCCTTCTGCGGAGAGATGCGTTTCGTTTGAACAAAGGCAGTTTCCCGATCTACTTCCAAGGCCTCCAAGGTTCTCTCTAACGTATCTGGCTGTGGCTGCCAATCCGCATCAAGCAAATACATCAACTCAATGCTGCGACTTTCAAGAAAGCCGTGGATCTGTTGAAGACTGCCACCCTTGAATCCCACATTGGAAGGCCGGTGAAAGAGGATGAAATCAGGCGACTCCCAAATTTCAATAGGTTGGCACAATGATAGTCCAGAAGGTTGAGGAATCTCTTGTGAGAAAGGATGATCAAAGACCTGCTGGCATCCGCGTTGTTGAGCGATAACTCGAAGCCTTTCAACCACAGCTGGATCAGAAGAATCATCAGCCACGATCAGCACCTTATTGGAATAGGTTAAACGATCACAGGCACGAATAGTGTCTTCCAAAACGTATTCCTCATTGAAGGCCACAATAACAACGGCAACTTTCTGCCCTGAAGGCGTAGTCCGTTGAATTCTTGGCGAAAATAAACTGGCAAAGCCATACAGATAGTTAAAAAATGAAAAAAATGAAAAAATAAGTAGGAGTAAGATTTGTGCGGATAAAAGAAAAATGGCAGACCAGGCCATGCTATTTCCCCACGAATTGATCAAAAGCATGAAGTCGCCGCGAAATGAACCAGCCTAGAGATAGGAGAAGAATGGCGGCGGCCCAAGCAGAAATTCCCCATAATATGCTGCCTCCCATTAAGGAGGTGGCCGAAGAACCCTGCGGAACAAATAATGCGTGATCCAATGAAGAAGATGAAGACTCCATAACCCAGAAAAACCCAGGCTTCTGTAACGAAAAAGCCAGCAAATCTTGGGGTGGACTATCGGGGCGATGATGATCAGCAACTCGAAGCGACTGTGGCAAACGTTTGAGCCAAAGATTGTCAACTTGTTCATACAGTTCTAGAGAGCCGAGTTGAGGTCCCAAGAAAAGAGTCACCCGTTTAATGGCATCCATCAGAGCATCTGGCGCCGTGAGCAAGAACGATCGTCTTCCATCGACAGTTTTTAGCTCACGGAAAATGATGTGTCCACTTTTGACACCAGGGGCATGCACAGTGATAAATTTCAGCAATTCATGAGAAAGAGATCCTTTCAAAATCCCACCGTGATCTTCTAGTTCAATCCATTCACGAATACCAGTGAAATGCCCCGCACTAGATGAGAACGCCCCGACATTGGTGACACCACCAGTCGATCCCCATACAGGAACGATGGAAGTCGTAAGAAGTCCCAACACCCCAGCTAGGACCACTATGATCAGCTTCATTGCGCCCACCTTGAGGCCAACCATTTCATCACTTTCTTGGGTGCGCCATCAGCACGATACATGCCCCAATGGGCTTCAAACTCCGGTTCCTGAAACATCTGATGTTTCCAGGGTTGATCAAAGGCCTCAAAATAAAAATACGTTAAACCGCTAGCTTCTAAAGCCTGAAAAAATTCAAGTTGCGTCTCTTCGGATTGCCCTTCAGACAATGCAGAGGGAAACCCGGCTTCTTTGAGAATCACCTTCCTCGCAGTGATGGCCTGAAGATAATCAGAGCGGGCGACAACCCAATCGACAGCCCGCTGTGGCTCAATTTGCCCAGCCCAAAATGGTAGGGCGAGAGGGAAAAGCCAGTCGGAATGGTTCAATAGCCATTCTCGATACGGTCCATCGAGATAACGGTCGATGGGCTCCGTCGTACTCACTGGCTTTCCGGTAACACCCTTAAGCCTCGTCATTTTCTCCGCCAATTCATCAGGAGTGTAACGAATTCCAAGCCCTTCGTTCCCTAAACAATAGCCATCAACAAAAGTCTGTTGATCTAAAGCATGCGCCCACTCCTCTTTCGAAAAGATATCCCACACGCCCATAATAATCGTGCCAGAAAATCCCTGTTCACGTGCAATTTCAGGAATATCGCCTAACACACCACGTGAACTATAGGTCACAAGGCTTCGAAATCCTTGTTGGTGAAGCAAACGAAGTTCTTTAACTATTTGTATTCGACCAGAGGGTGAATCTTCAGACCCAGGGGAGAAATCGCGTGGTTGATACGCAATCGCAGGTGAGACCAACTGGATTTCTCGTACTTCCGTTGCAGTAACTGGCGGATCAGGCAGCCAGAAAAGGGAGGTAAGCACAACAAGGATAAAAATTCGACACCGCATTTCAATCTATTTCCGCTCCCTTTGCATGGACATTTAATAGATTTCTCGGATCTGGGAATGCGTGTTTGTCTCAACCCATGACATTACGGAACGTGGCGATAGAAGTGGCGGGGCAGGGAGAAGAAGAACGGCAAACTCACTTAATGTTCAACTATCAACAACTCTCACAGAAAAGACCAGGCGAATTTCTTCGAAGCGAAACCATTCAATTTAAGAGAGAATCAACGCTGAATTAATTCCACCATACAACCAGGTTGATTCGATTGGTATATCGCAATCCCCTTGTTCCCACACCTTAAAAACGAAAAGTCCATTTGGTTAAAAAAATAAGTTTTCCTCTAATTCACCTGTGCTCCTAACTGAATATCATCTAAATAAATCGTACCGGACATGTTCCACCCTTCGAACATGACATGGAGTTTGTCCAAGTGGGAAAGGTCCACCCCGGCCTCAGCAAACATCTCAACGGGAATAGTGACTTGCTGCCAATCCGTTGTGATTTTGGCAAACTTGGCAAGCTCCAGACCCCAGCGGAAATTTCCATCATCCAGATAAATCGTGGCGTTTTCTCCACCTTCCGCTCCGCGAACATGGAAGGACAACTGCTCACATTGAGAACAATCAATGCCTCCGATCTGCGTAGTCCAACCCGCAAAGGATTTCACATCACTAGCATAAGCTTTAATCTTGCCAATATTGCCGCCAAACGACAGGCGATAGATCCCATTGGGGGAATTGTGCGTGCGCTTCCCATTGATCGCGGCGTTCCCATTCACAAAAGTCCAGTAGGGTCCATCAACTGCGTTCTTGTCTTCGTCACGTTCAAAATTATCAACGAGAATATGTTTAATTCCTTTTTGGAATGCTAACTGATCGAGAAGAACTACGCCTTGACTATGAAAAGGATATGCAAAGGAGAAGCTCAATAAATCAACGCCACCCCAGTCTACGATGTTCGAAAACGCCACAAGTGGAATGGTAACCTTTTGCCATTCTGAAGAAAGTCCCTGAGGAAGATACGAACCAATAAGGACCTTACTTTCTTGACCATTGGCATCTTTCAAGCCAACAAAGAGGTCCTGCGCTCCTTCATCGCTTTTCACGAAGAAGGACAATCGATCATATTCCCAGAGGTCCAAATGAGGAAGAGGGCTGAGATAACCGCCATAGCTGCCTTCTTCAGACACATCGTAAGCCAACCGAAGTGCATGGCCTTTACCCTGTGCATCTTCAACACTAAAGTCAGGCTCCACAGAGTCACTCTCCTCACTGGTAAACACCGTCGTCAGGGCATTAAACGAATTCGTGCTCTTCTTTTGGTTAAAGTCATCCACCAATATGGTGTCACTGTGCATTTGTAACCCAGGTGAGATACCTCGGCTAAGACTAAAATTATCAATGTAATAAGTGGCACCTTCAAAATTGTGTCCAAATTGGAGTTTCATATAGCCTGGCACATCCCAGTCGGCCATGATGATTTCTTCGACCTGACTATGCCGTGTTTTCGTACGAAGCATGTCATAGAGATTAAAGGTGGCGGTATGCCAGGTATCATCAGCCGTCACCTCGGCAATATCCCCGATATGGGCAATATTCACCCGCTGAGCATCGAGATCCTTCGGATCATCCGTAAACCCGACTTCATACCAACGCCCGTTCACTTTGACAAACACGTTGGTCTTCACATCGGGTGGAATACGATAGTCAAACTGAACAAGCGGGTACTCCCGAGCATCAAAGGCAGTAGTTCGCACCGTCACCGCAAAGTTTCCGCCTTCGTGGGTATTGGTAATCTTTAAGGCCTTCGTCCCATCAAAGGTAACCTGGTCGTCCAGGGAGATTTCCCCGCCCATATCACTGCTACGGTTCGACCATTCAGCCAACCCATCCTCAAAAGTGTTCTGTATCAAATAATGACCGGAGGATGTGCCAAGACTCACATGGTGAACAGCAACATCAGGTTTTGCAGCAGGCTGAAGCGTAGACCCTTCCATAGACAAAGAGCTCACCATGAGGGCATACCGCGCATGCAGATGTCGCACATTGGCTAAGACGGCATTGTCATCATCGAGCTGCCGGTAGGATGGTAAATATTCCCATTCGCCTTTCTTTGCGTCATAGCCATAAATCCCAAGTTGATCCGGTCGCGATTGGCCAAGCTCTTTGGCCGTAAAGGCCATCCGAAGCACAGCCGGTTTTGTAAAGCGTTCGCCTGGTTCACGCGCCTCATAGACGCTACCAATGAGGCTTCGGCCCTCTGATAGAGAGAGCGTTGAATCGGCCTCTGGTTGAATTAAGATGAGGCGGAATGAATCACGCAGAGCTTGCTCCGGAACAGTCAACACGACCTTCTCATCCGGACTGACCACTCGGCCACCCCAGGCATTGGGAATCACATTGGCCACATGAACAGTCACTCGATCTTCAACCGTGTTTCCATCTTCACCAGTCACCACCAACCGTATGGTGTGAGTCCCCTTATAATTAATGGGATGGTCCTTGGGATACGACGGCAAATACTCATAATTTCTCAATCCCGTATCCCAGTTCGCCAGATTGCCCTGAATTGTAATATTCAAGGAATCATCAAGATCGGATACTTTGGTTTCTTCGGTCTGGGATGTCGTGGAAGAAGTGAGCATGAACCATTCCGACGGATTCTCCCCTTCCCCAAATTCAACACGGTACTCCTTGAAATCTGCACCATACGCGAACCCAGAAATAGGGATGTCCGCCCGAACTAACGCATCTTCATAGGGCACAAGTATCTTTGCCGAGAGCCCGTCAGCTTGGTGATTCTGCCATATTTCATGCTGGACCCTGCCAAGCCGAACCCTGTAGTCTTGGACACCGAATGCAGGCGGAGCCTGAACAAAAGTCGGATCGGGAGAACACATAAGAGGATCTTCCTCTGAACAGGTACATTTCTCCGGCTCAGTGGTACAGTCGATCGGCCGACACATAAGAGGATCTTCCTCTGAACAGGTACATTTCTCCGGCTCAGTGGTACAATCCACGGGATCTGGGGGATCTGGGGGATCTGGAGGATCTGGGTTACCAGGCGTGTTTCCTGGATCTTCTAATGGCTCACCAGTTTCTGGATTTATTATTTGAGGGTTTAAGGCTTGTCCTAGCTTTGTAAATGTTAACGCCCCCAGCACCCAAGGCAAAAGTTTTTTTCCCCATTTTTTTGGAAATTTCGGCGGTGGTCCTTTGGATGGGTTCTCTGGGTCCCACGTACTTATCCTCGGCACCTTAACTTTTGCAGCCGCTACTCGCAATCCGTTTCGTACTACATCTCCCTTCCAAGCTAAATAAGCAGCAGTCCCAATCAAGCCCCATTTTATAGCTGCGTCAGCAGTAATAATAACTGGCCATATTATGGCAAAATTACCATACGGATCTACGTAGTTAGTTGGATTATTAAAGACGTAGGTATATAAATTTAACCCGCCTAAATAGCTAATAGGATCCGCACTTAAAAATCCCCCTATAGTCGGGTCATAGTACCTTGCCCTGTAATAATATAAGTCAATTTCTGAATCATATTCTCTTCCTGTAAAGAGGTTCGAATTTCCTAATAGACTTACATTGTCTGGGACTCCGTACGAGTCATAAGTAAACGACTCAATGACATTTTCTGAAAGATTTGTAATGTTACTGACACCTCCCAAGGAATCATGGTTATAGAAGTAATCTACGCCACCCCTCTGCATTATGAGTAATTCATCAATTCGTTGCCCGTGAAAAAACTTGGCTTGCACCGCACCAGCAATATTTTTTTCCATGATAACTTGAAGACCATCATAAAAATAATTTGTTATCCCGCTAGTCGTTGTCTTTGAAATTCTCCGGCCAAGCGGGTCATAGGTAAATGAAACGGCTTCGGTAGGTGTATTTACCTGAATGAGCTGATTTTCAAAATCATACTTATAAAAGGTTGTGCCTTTTGGAGTAGTTTTACTTTCCCTATTGCCATTTAAATCATAGGTGTAGGAATCCGTTCCTACAGTAGTATACTGATTTAAATTGTTAACGATGTAAGCAGTTGAATTGCCACCTACAACTACCGAAGTTCTGTTCCCAGCCGGATCCAAGTTGTAAGTAGTTGTTGAAGTATTGGGAAATACCACGCCCGTTAATTGACTAGCGGAATCATAAACATATTGAGTAGTCCCTTGAGGAGTAGTTCTAGTTTGTCTGTTACCTTGAATACCATAGGTATGGGAAAAACTAGATATAATCTGAGATGTTGAATTGCGATTTGTAAGGTTCGATAACTGATTGGAAACATCATAGCTGTAAGTAGTAAAGATCCCATTCTCCAAATCTCGTTGGACAATTCTGCCACTGGGATCATACATGTATTTAGCTTTGATTTGGCCAGCCTTGCTTATCTGTTTCATGCGATTCAGAGCATCAAAACTATAATCAACCACGGTTCCATCAGGGTAGACTAACCGAGAGCGGTTACTATTACTGTCATATCCGTGTGATACGGTTTCTCCACTAGGATAAAGGACTTGCGCAAGCCTCCCAACAGAATCATGGACGAAACCAATTGTTCCGTTAGCGGCTGATGCACTCTTAACCCTCCCTGCAGCATCGTAAGAAAAGGTGTGAGAAGAATTATCCGGAAATATTTTCATTAATAACCTTCCCATCAGATCATATGAATAATTGATGGTTTGGTTCCGTCTGCTTGCTTTGCTAATGAGATTCCCCATTGGATCGTACGAAAAAAATTCAGTAGAACCATCCGGATAGGTTATCATTGTCACATTACCCTGTGCGTTAGAAGTAAAGAGGGTTGTATTGTTATTTCCATCAGAAATACTAGTTATTGTACCAATAGAATTATAGGTCAATCTTTCTACGGCACCGTTAGCGCGGTTGATGCTAGTGAGGTTACCGTTCGCATCATGAGTAAAAGTTGTTGGATTTCCGTTATCATTTCTGTAGCTTGAAAGCTGATTAAATGTAGGTTCATATGTAAAGATTACGGTTTTCCCCTGCGGATCTTTTACAGATAAAAGATTTCCTTTCGAGTCATAAGTAAATGTGTCTTGGGCTCCATTGGCATCGGTCGCACTTATCACATTGAAATCGGCATCGAAAGATGTTGTTGTGGAGTTTCCTAAAGAATCGGTTCTTTTTGTAATCAACCCATTACTGTCATAAGTCAGAATAGTTTTGTTTTCCAATGCATCAATCATTGTCATTTGGTTTGGTGAGGGTAAGAAGTATTGGAAAGTCGTTTTGTTCACACCTCCCTCAGAAAAAAAACTCTCTAAGCGATCATCACCATTTATGATGAAGAATTGTCGCCGGCCAGATGGATCGGTAAGGGTGGTTATATTGTGAGTGCTGTCGTAAACATAGGTCGTGATGGCACCACTAAAGTCCCTTACTGATATAAGGTTTCCTTCTGTGTCGTACCCATAAGTAACTGATCTTCCCGATGGTTCCGTGATCGAGGAAATTCGATTGTCAGCATTATATGCAAATATCGTCACTTGGCCTGAGGCATCTGTAATCTTGTCTAACCGTTCTATAGGGTTGTAGCTAAATGTAAGAACATTTCCGTTTGAATCTTCAATTCCCAACAACTTTCCTAATGCATCAAAATGAAATTGCTTGCCATATTTTTCTTTGAGCAGATACGAATCATCTGCTTTTTTCGTTAATGTTCGAAAGTCTCCTTTCGGAGCTTGAAAGGTTCCGTCACCATTTGCTGTAAAGAAAGATGCAGTTCCATCCGCGTTAAAAACCTGGATCGATCCTTCGTTAGGAGGATTGGTGAGTGTTTTGCGGATACTTCCAAGCGACTCCACAATCCGCATGCCATAAGAATGGGTCCATCCATATCCCATAGGACCATCAAAGGTTGAATCCAACAAGTAAGTTCTAACGACTCGAACTGGCAATCCCACCGCAGGGAAATTGACATCCAAATCACTAACAAGTTTATTGATCACTGGCGGGTTGGGCTCTAACTTAAGCTTAATAGCTCCATCTTTTGTAGTCGTTTCACCCGTAATATTTGTCAAGGATACGGTCGTCTGATAATCATCAGCCGGGGGGAGCCCGGTGGTATCCCACAGAAAAAAGATAGACCCAAATAAAAGCGGCTGTTCACCAGAATCATAAGCTTGCGATTCCGAGGTAATCCGGATTGTTCCACTGTCAAACTGTGGACCTTCCTCCGGCTGTTCAATATCAATCCTGATGACATTTCCTGTCGAGTAAGAATTGTCGGAGTCGGAGAACACACTCGAAGATACTTTCAAATCAGGTGGTGGTGATGCATCCTGTCCATCACAATCTTCATCGATACCATTACCCGGAAGATCTGCCACACCGGGGAAGATATTCGGATTCGTATCGTCGCAGTCACCTTGATTTTCTGTGAACCCATCGCCGTCATTGTCAATATCGCTCGGGTCTAAGGGCGTATCCTGTCCAGCACAGTTTTCGTCAATACCATTACCAGGGATATCCGTGGCCCCTGGATTAATCGTTGCATTGCCGTCGTTACAATCACCCTGGTTCTCTGTGAATCCATCTCCATCATTGTCGACATCGTTAGGATCGAGCTCTGCATCTCCGCCACTACAATCTTCATCGACTCCATTCCCTGGAATATCAGTGGCCGCAGGGTTGAGCCCTGCATTCGAATCATCACAATCTCCTTGGTTTTCGGTGAACCCGTCTTCGTCATTGTCTACGTCGTTGGGATCCGGCTCCGCGTCGGTGCCGTTACAATCCTCATCGATCCCATTACCCGGAATATCCGTGGCCCCGGGATTAATGTTGGCATTGCCGTCGTTACAATCACCCTGGTTCTCTGTGAAGTTATCACCATCGTCGTCGACATCATTAGGGTCAGTGGGATCGGTCGGGAAGGTTCGCCCGAAACTCCCGGACAGGATGTTGATATCAGCCAAATCAATGACATTATCGTGATTGATGTCTGCCACCTGACATTGGGCATTGGCGGTCGGGTCTTGCCCGAAACAACTCCCTGCCAGCGAAATATCCAGAATATTGACGATGCCATCGTCATTCAGGTCAAGATCATGGCTGGCAAAAACTGTTTGACTGCCCGTAACGA
The DNA here is from genome assembly GCA_029261235.1 of Nitrospirales bacterium. Lineage (GTDB taxonomy): Bacteria > Nitrospirota > Nitrospiria > Nitrospirales > UBA8639 > Nitrospira_E. The sequence goes on along the minus strand of JAJDBS010000169.1, from coordinate 50,598 downwards.
ATCCAATGATCAGAATCATTAGAGCAAAAATGTATCGAAGGAACATGCCGCTCAAGCTATAATTCATATTTCGTCTGTTCCTTTCTCTATGATCTTTTCATCATCATTGCATTACACGTTTTCTGAACTGCCGATACTGAGGATATCGAACATCATAGTTAGAGAGAATTTCTCACAACCTATGAGCCTTCATACATGGCGGCTTTAATTGAAAAAAGCAACCAGGATACCCGTATTCCTCTTTCCTTCTTGATGTAGAGTTCGCTTGACAGAAAAGGACCACCTTCCCGGGTAGTGTCAAACGAACGAGACCAAGTGTCTTAAAAATGGTGAATAATGTCAATCAATGTTATTTCAAAGGAAACAACCACGTCATTTGCCACAAAGGAACCTCAATCGTGGAATGAACAACACCATATATGTAGGTGCGGACAAAATTTCTGAGGGAAAATGAAAAACCACACAGGGAGCAGGAAATCCATTTTCCTGAATAGATACAGAAGGAAAAGGAATGGAGCGAGGGTTATTGAAGTAAAGAATCCAAAACTCGTTGGAAGGCGGCAAAGGGTTGGGCACCAGAAATCTGTTTGGTACTCACAAGTTTTCCATCCTGGATGCGGCCGATAAAAAATTTAGGTGTGCCACGAACCCCAATACTTTTGCCATACGTGAGGTCGGCTTCGATTCTCTGGAGGTTTCCAGGATTTTCCAAACAAGCGTGAAATTCAGTTTCGTGTACTCCTAAGGTATCGGCCAGGTCATTATACAATTCAACACCCAACTTTCGTTGGTTCATAAACAGTTCATGCGACATCTCCCAATACTGCCCCTGTTCACCCGTACAATACGCTGCCAGAGCAGCCGGTTTAGCCTGAGCGTGGAAACCCAATGGGAAATTTCTTAGAAAATATCGAACCTTTCCTGAGTCAAGATACGTCTCCTTGATTTTGCCAAAAGACTGAGTATGAAATCGTTGGCAAAACGGGCATTCATAATCCGTAAACTCCACAATGCCAACGGTAGCGTTGGCATTTCCCAACGAAGGCCCATCGCCCAAGGCTACATCGATGGGCTCAGAGTTTTGAGGAGAAGAAGGAGCAGATGGAACGGTAATGGTAGACCGATGAATTTCCTTGACGGCTTGTCGCAATTGGCCGACCTCACCTCGTAAAGCCTTCACTTCTTCATGCAATGCATCAAGGTGATCAAGAATAGCTTGATTGGTGGACTCAGTTCGTGGAAGTTCCGCAAAGGTAACAGGTTGACTCCAGGCCGAGACGAAAACACATACGACAAACATCGAAAGATATGATCGCATAGGCTTGATAGTTATTCCTTCCAATTACGGACACACTAAATCAGCAAACACATTTCCTTTGCTCTCAAAAAAATCAGTAGCGTTAAAAGGATCGCAGCCAGGAGCCGCAACACTCACAGAAAACTCCGAAAAATCAAAAAGTGCGGGAGTCGTGGTCTGCAAGAAAAATCGGCCTAATGCATTCGTAAGTGCCGTCTCCCCGTCCAACGACGTCCCGACCTGCGCTCCTTCAATCGGGTTATTCGTGCCACGTTCAAAGACTAGCCCTCGCAGGGAAACTTCATGAGCCCCTGGGATAAACACATTATCGAAGATCGCATCAATATGAGCCCCGTCTTCCTCACTCGCTGCTCCTAAGACCAAAGTCCCAACCCCCGCAAAAGCAGTCGAAGGCGAATCAACGACCGGTGCAATATCTTGGGCAACTACTGGGAAGGTTTGGCCATCAAACCTAAATAAGACAGTGTTACCATCCCACGCCACAGACGCTGCATGCACGTCACTCAATTGAACGGTCCCAACGCTCGTGTCATCAACAAATAACAAAGTGAATTCTTCGCAATCGGCATCCGCGCAACGTCCAGCAAAAAACAACCCAACAAGGTCAGTTCCGTTGGACCCAATGCCACTACCAACGATAATATCACCGGTTGCATCATCCCCAGATAGAGCTTGATCCTTGTACAGTGTCATCAAAAGGCCAGCAAAGGGAACGGCAGCCCCTGTGCTTTGAATATCCTGAACTGCGACATCGGTCCTCAGTGAACGAACGTGTGCAGGTTCGACAATTCCCAAAACATTGGCAGCGAACTGACCAGGCGATGCCAAGCTAGAGCGCAGGGCCCCATTGGCAATAATTCGCAAGACCTCAGTCCCTTCCCACTTGTTCGTATCGAGTGAATCCGAAGTAAATTGATCAACCACTGTTCCATCAATTGCGAAATCATCAAACTCAACAAACAAACTCGCTGCATCATCTCCGCCATCAACACCTATTACGAGTATCCCCAGTGCATTGAGCGGATTACTAGGCGCAGCCACAACCGGCGCGACATCTTGAGGATCCACGACAACCGTTTCTCCAGCAAAACCGAACGTAAACAAGTTGCCATCCCACCCTAAAGACACAAAATTTGTGTCACCAAGAGCAACCGGATCTATTGTCGTCTCATTCGCCAACAGAAACGTGGATTCATCACAGTCCGCATCATCACATCTTCCAATAAAATAGGTGCTCACGAGTTTGGTTCCATTATGACGAACTCCGCTCCCAGCAAAAATGTCCCCGGCGGCCCCTTCTCCGTCAGTCGTATCTTTATAAAATGTCCCCACTAAACCGGCAAACGGCGTACCTCCATCATGCTTAGCATCAGTAACGGTCATGTTGGCCGAAATGGTCGTAATGACTTGAGGCTGCGCCAATGTCACAAGATTATCGTCTTCTTCCGCAACCGCCCTCAGTCCAACTTCCAGCACACCATCCCTCACTCGTCGAATGAGTGCATAATTTTCCCACTTGTCAGCATTAATCAACTCATCCTCAAAATCATCATACAGATCAGCCCTAGGATCATCTTGGGCTAAGTCGTCACTCGGTTCTAATGGGTCCGTATTATGGAACAACACCTCTTCCCCATCTTTTCGACCACCGCTATCTGTATCTGATTGAAGCGGATCTGTAGAATGGATCTTCACTTCATCTCCATCCTTCAGGCCATCAATATCAGTATCTGCTCGTAAAGGATCCGTACCAAGAGCCAGCTCATCAGCAGATCCCAACCCATCACTATCAACGTCGGTATTACCATCGCTAGAATCCAACGGATTCAAACCAAATTGAACTTCAAGGCCATCAGGGAGACCATCGCCATCCGTATCCGCCTTCAAGGGATCGGTGCCACGCGTCAGCTCGTCATCCGTGCTCAACCCATCGCCATCTGGATCAGCCGCAACATCATCCGGATCCAAAGGATTGAGGCCCAACGTCACTTCCTCTCCATCCATCAACCCATCTCCATCAGTATCTGCGTTGAAGGGGTCAGTGCCTAAATCCACTTCTTCCTTCGTGCTCAGACCGTCTCCATCTGGATCTGCATCGGCATCAGTCGGATCCAAAGGATTGAGGCCGAGAGTCACTTCCCGTCCATCCAATATTCCATCCCCATCGGTATCTGCCCTAAACGGATCAGTGCCACGTGCTGATTCATCATCTGTGCTCAACCCATCACCATCAGGGTCGTTCCCAGCGTCAGTGGGATCTAACGGATCGAGTCCAAGAGTGATCTCACGGCCATCTTCCAACCCATCTCCGTCCGTATCCGCCTTCAAAGGATTGGTCCCCACAGATGAGACTTCTCTTCCATCATCAAGACCATCGAGATCAGAATCGGCTCGAAGGATCTTTGTGCCCCTTGATGCCTCATCTCCATCAGATAGGCCATCCTGATCACTATCGAATTGGAATGGGGAAGAACGAAGTTGAAACTCTTGAATGTTGGAGAGACCATCTCCGTCCGCATCTATTCCTGCATCATTTCTATCAGTAGGATCTAAACTTTGCGCAGTTTCATATTGATCAGGAAGACCATCTTGATCATCATCCGAGAATATCGAAGAATTGAGTAAAGAAAAATAGATGGAAAGATGGTTAGAGTTTGCATTAGGAACAATAAGGTCCGCTGTACCATCAAGGTTCAGATCTGCCAGAGTACTCGGATTAAAGCCGGCCCCAGAAAAGTTCTGAGGTAGCCCGAAATCCTCTCCGCCTTTACCAAGTAGAATTGAAATAAACCCTCCTGCCTTGAATCTTGTTCTTGGATGAGTACTTTCTTTAAGATTGAAACCCTGGACAACTAAGTCAATAATCCCATCTCCTGACACATCCATGGCAGTTGCAGAACGCACTTCCCCACCTGCAAAAAAATGCTTGGGATCCGTAAAGCTAGTATTACCCTCACCAAAAAGTACAGAAATAGTATCTTGTTTGAACCCCTTAACCACTATATCTAAACCACCATCTCCATTAAGGTCTTGAATTTCTATAATCTCCACAACTTTGTCAAAATCAACTTGTTGATGAGTTCTAAAAGTTCCATCACCATTTCCAAGCGAAAGAAGTAGTGAACTTGAAGGCTCAGGATTTGAAAAATCAAAAATAACCTGAACTAGATCTAGGAAGGGATCATCGTTGAGATCTACGACTCGAATGGAATCTGGATTTGAACTTAGAGATACACCGGACTGAGCAGCAATTGCCATTCTAAACGTCCCATCACCATTGCCAAGGTGGGTATCCACCCTACTTGCAGTCAACTGCCAAGTGACAAGATCTAAATTCCCATCACCATTAAGATCAGGCAAATCAATTAAGGTATCTCCAGCACCTAATATTCCAATAGCAGGGTCAAATCTCCCATTTCCATTACCTAAGAATAAAGACACTCCAGCACCAAGACCCTGAGGTCTGTTGCGCGTCACGAGATCCAGAACCTCATTATTATCGATATCTCCGGCTATAACCAGATCGGGACCACCTGGTGGACGAGAGCCATTAAACCTTCTTGGTTGTACGAAAAAGTTCATCCGCGAGCGAAACGTTCCATTTCCATTTCCTAATATTACAGAGATATCATTATCGCCATTACTGCTATTCGGATTAATAATATCGGGCCAGCCATCTCCATTCAGGTCTAATACTATAGGTCGCGTGGGAAATCCCCCTGTTTGGACCTCCACTGGCACAGAAAAAAGTTCTTCTTCTCGACCTTGACCAAATAAAGCAGTAACCGCTCCTCGTCTCATGAATACTTCATCTGTGGCCACTACATCTAAGACACTGTCTCCATTCAAATCTACAATGGCAATAGAAGACAGGTTTTTCGCTACAGTGAAGTCCCGAGCAGTCCTAAAGAATCCGTTACCATTGCCTAACAACACAGAAATATCATCGCCATCTCCAGCATTAGCTGTCACGATATCAGCAAAGGAATCCTTATTCAGGTCAGCCACAGCTACAGATGCTGGGATTGTTGGCTCTTGACAACACACTCCAGTATTTCTAGGAGTACCAACGGGAAACTGCTGCACGGCTCCAAAAGTCCCATCACCATTATTCATAAACACCGATACGTTGCTAGAATTGCCATTAGCTACGACAAGATCAAGCTTATGATCCTGGGTAAAATCCGCGAAGGCTGCATCAACCGGATTAACTTCTGTAATGAGAACTTGACTTTGAGAAAAATCCCCCCCTCCTTGGTTGATAAAAAGTTGAGCTTTCCCACTTTGACCAAGAGATGCACTTTGCGAAAGCACAAGCAAGTCCATTCGTCCATCTTCCGAAATGTCAGCAAATTTGAGTGCAATGGGAATATCACTGAGATCATTCACTAATAGACTCTCAAAAAAAGAGAAATTACCTGTTCCGTTCCCCAAAACAATAAATACTTTGGCTCTATCAGATCCAAATTTCGTACTTAGAATTAGATCCAAATGGTTATCTCCGTTTAAATCATGGATCGCTACTAAAGGTGTGACAGGCAAATCTGGTATCCTTACCGCAGTAGGAAGTGAGAACTGTCCAACACCATCTCCCCAATAGATGCTGAAATTCCCCCCGCCGACCTCATGACCAACCACGACATCTTCAGCGCCATCTTCATTCAGATCTCCGATGGCTAAGGATGACGGTTCTCCGCTGAGATTCCCAAAATTGGTTGCAACCTCAAATGTCCCATCATTTTTGCCCATGAGCACAGAAATATCCAGTGAGAGTGGGTTTGAGGTTATCACGTCCACAATCCCATCCCCATCCAAGTCGCGAGTAAGTAAACGTGCTTTTTCAAAAACATTCGATCTAATTACAGACTCGCCTCCAATGTTATATCTATTTAACGGAAGCATCGATCCAGAAAATGGCCGCAACACGAGGTCATCGATATTCGTCTCGCCATTCGCGATTAAGGAACCTTCTGGAGTCTTTCCACGCAATAAGACATTGTCCTTGAAAATTCTTCCTACCACCGAACCCACTTGAGGACAGGCTGGCACATTTGGCAAGACAAACTCACCTGAAGCATTACTGAACGTGAACTCTCCTACACGCTCAATGACTTGTATGCGTGCGCCACTGACAGGAGCACCGCTTCCATCAACCACCGTTCCCCTTACTATTGTAGTTTTTGGAACGAGTGGATTGCAGCCCAACAGAGCTTCCTGCCCATCAGGTGCACGATCTCCATCCGTATCTACTAACTCGGGATCAGTGAATAGGGTGACTTCATCAACGTTACTGAGCCCATCATTATCATGATCTTCATCTGGGTCTGCGGTCCCATCTCCATCGGTATCGACTCGTAGCGGACTTAATCCCAATTGAACTTCAAGGCCATCAAATAAGCCATCATCATCCGTATCAGGATCTAAAGGATCCGTCCTAGGACTATTAGGATCGCTGTTTAATTCGTTAACTTCTTCCCCATCAAGTAGGCCATCTCCATCGGTATCTGGCACGAGAGGATTCACCGATTTATCAGGGCCGTCTTCTAACCCATCCCCATCGGTATCGGGCAAGAAAATACTGGTTCCAAGTGAGAACTCTTCCAGGTTCGTGATCCCATCCCCGTCATAATCATCTAAGGCATCAGTAGGATCATCCGGGTCTAATCCAAAAGTTTCAAGCCGAGAAAACACCTGAAATTCGGCAACACCTGGTGCTCGCCCTTCATCATCAGTTCCCGTAAACCGAATACGTTTCACCCCTCGTAAATCAACAGGCAAAATCACATCACGATCGGGGGCAGGTAAAACTACTTCACCAGAATTGTACAGTTCAGCCCCTGCCGCATCGAACGCTTGAAAAATTCCAGAAAAAAAGTCAAACCCGTCGGCAAGTTCGCGATTGCCGAACAAACGTATCTCTGCTACCACAGTTCCCAAAAAAGGAAACGTCAGTTCGATAAATGGGGCACCGCCCAAATTCGCCGCATCACCACCTTGAGTGCGCCACGAAGTCTGAAGATTTCCATCAACCGCCTGCCGAGGATCTGCGCCAGACGCAAAACTACTAGCAGATACAACGGTACTTGGTCGTCGTGCCTCATTTACGCCGACTGGATTGAGAACATTGGCACGTTCAAAGTCATCCGGCAATCCATCACCGTCACTATCTTGGCTTAACCGCACTTCAAGACGCTTACCAGCTACTGCACCTTCATTTATTGCGGATATAATGACTGCGCCACTCGCAACCGCATTAACCAATCCATCAGCGGAAACTGTTGCGATGCTTGAGTTCGAAGAGCGGTATGAGGTTCCTGTTGTAGCTAACGTTAGATTTACTTGAGATGCATTAGGAAGAGAACCGGTAGTGATGAGTTGTAGCCCATTTGTTGATGGTGTAATAGCATCAGCAGGTGAAGTGATGAGCAATGAAATTGGAAGAAGATTTTTTTGTTCATCAAAGCTAACTTCCTCTATGAGAACCTCACCACCAGGAATTCCTTGCACAAAATTCGACTGCCCCTTAACGACCCCACCACTTTCATTATTACAAATCACTTGGACTCGAAATACTGAAGGAGGTATTGGAACATTGCCAATGGTAAATGTCGCATTGGGGCTCACTTGAACCGTACGATTTAATACGGAAGCCGTACAGTTTTCATCCAATGAAACAACTTTAGCCACAGCAGGAACACCAGCTATTGATAGACTCAATAAAATACCGAAACACAGACTAATCCTTTTCGACAAATACCAGAGGCTTATATGGCTACCTTTAAACAGTCTCATAAAAAAACTTGGTCTTGTTATCCACAACGTGAAGCAGGAATTCCTTTAACAATATTTACAGAAATTCAACTGAGTGCTCTTTCTGTTAGATCAACACATTCTTAGTAGCCGTGTTTTCAATCTACCTAAACCCTTCTTCTTGGACTAACCCGCCTTGAGAAATTTTCCATTTCTCAAAAGGTTTATCCCCTGTGGCTTCATTTATAAATCTCTGACTTTTGAAAACTCTATCAGCTGTAGTTGCATAAGCGGCATTAGCCAAAAGGAATTGTCCGTTCCTATCTTTAACGAAGTATATGACTTGTACGCCATTAGATCGAGTGTGTGTGTATACAACGAAAAGAGGCGCGGCATTAAAGACAAAAAAAGGTTCTTGATTAATAAAGCTATCTTTGTATTTCTGCCGTTCTTCCTTTTTAGACTTTTGGAACCAGTCTGTTACCCTCTTTTTCCCACGCTCTGTGAACTCAGCAAAATAGTCCTCCCAATTGCCTACTTGCAGTGCTTTCCGTAGCGCTGAAATTTTATTCTGCAATTCATTATAAGGATGTCTATCTTTGCTAATTTCCTTTAAAGGCGATCCAATCAACAAAAGCCTTGAGGAATATTTCAAATGACTGTTGGTATAATCTAACTCAACTTTATGAGTCATTTCCTTGAGTAAAAATGGGGTACAATATGCAGGCGGTATGCTCTTTGCTGGTCCCCAATCGGACTGAAACCACCCACTTAGAAACTGCAATGTGAGGCTTTGCCCAGAATCATATGGCAAAAATCCATAAACACCTGTCTCTCCAACTAAACTATATCGAAAATTTGCAAACCCAGAACTCCTAGCTAATTGTATCTTCAAAAAAAAGACTAGAAGATCGTCGAATCTGTAGCTACCCCACACCTGATTTATTGTTAAATCTGAAAATACTCGAAAATATCCTATAGCTGCTTGTCCGAACTTTTGTGAATTACGCCCTAGAGTTGGATGTGTCAATTCTTGTAATCGCTTACTATTTTTGTTACGCATTGCACCAATCGTTTCTTTCAGTAAGTTTTCTGGAAATTCTTGCGCTTTATCTCTGAAGCCTTGCCAAGTAACACCTTTCATGCCATACACTTGTTCCTTAACAAGGACACAGGCAGAAGTCTTTATGTCAATTCCTTCTAGTGAGAAAATCAGCGGAACCCTTACATCGTGCGCTTCTCCAGCTCTTACAGTCGAGTATTGAGCGAGCAATAATAGGCTGATTGCAAGAATGTAAATGTATGAATGATATTTTTCAGTCACGTTGACCAAGCTAAAAAACATTCACCTTACAATATGGCGATGAATTACTATTGCAAGTTAGAACGTCGAATGTTTTGTTTTCACTAAACGGTACTCCGCCTATTTTTCCACTTAGTCCAAAGGTAACCGGAACGGTAAATGATGCACCTCCAAACGTAGCTACGCCTCCAGAAATCAGATCACCGCAATTGGGCTTGTTAAAGGTAATAGTTGCAATATTGAAAGTTAACTTAGCTTCAGCCATTGCACCTCCATTGCCGCAGATCTGATCGAAATCATCGCAGAGGAGACATTTGATAAGACCGCATCCTTTGCCGTTAAGTCGTACATCAAGAATAGGCTCGAACTTTACTGCAAATTCCGCTTGAATACATCCATTGCGATTTGCTTGATCTTTCGAACATCCATCTTTGATTTTTCCTAGATCTCCCCCTACATCAAAGTTAAAGCCAGCAAAAAGACCTCCTTCAAAAGAAGCTTCGAACCTAATGGTGGCTACTAGAATAAAAATGTCTGGTGATTTAAATTCTGGAATAGGACCAGGTGGCCAAACTTTCCCTGCAAATTTAATATTCGCAATAGTCCCAGACAAGCTTGCTGTTTCTTTAATGCCTTTTCCAATAGTCGATTCACAACATTCTTCCAACGTTCGCTGGCCAGTAAGTTCCTCTGTCGATAGACTGGCTAAAATACCTATTTTCCTTAATTCATCCAACCCTTCGTTGATTTTGTTGACTGTAGGATTTGGTAGACCAATTTTGATGGCATCGGTAGTAGGAATTGCTAGGTCAATATCTCTGGTACTTCCATTCTCGCATGTCTTACACCTATCAGATGGTACTGGCCCATCACGGAGCGTAAAACTACATTTGCACTCAGGTTTTCCGGAACAACTATCGTTTGTACACACATTCCCATCATTACATGAGCAGACACATCCAGGCTCTGGCGGCTCAGCTTGAGGGAAACCCCATCCTGCCGCCGTTATGCCAAACCCTGGGTCGGACCTAATAATCAATCCATCTTCCGAGACCGTTCCTTGGCCCACATTGATGAATTGATTCAGACCATGATCAAACTGGAAAATATCCACGACACGGCCTGGCGGTAGACCATTGTTGGGAATAGTAATGCGAGCGGGCGGATCAAACTTGGTCCCTGAGGGTTGAATGGTCCACGCTGGAGACAGAAGAGTCGTCCCGCCAGGGGGCGGCATGGGCACTTTATCGAGATGCACTTGACTTACTGTGAGCTGGCCTGTTTTAGAACCATCGGGAAAATTCACCGAGTTGGCAAAGACTGTGAGAGTAAAGCCATCAACCCCAGGCATCTCTAGCGTCACGTCCTGATCCCCACCCACCGTTTTCGAACTATCGATCTGAAGGGCAGGCAAGAGAATGGGTTGCCCAAGAATATTGAGTTGCCCAGCTACCGTGACGGTCTCAAATTCCAGCGGCGGAAATGTCTCAGGTCGAGGACTGTTTGTAGGATCAATCCGTAGATGAATATGCCCAACCGGTATCTGAGTTAACGTGAACTGTCCTTCTTCATTGGTCGTGGTACTCACGCCTGCTTCTGGAATACTGACAGTGGCACCTGGAATAGCTGTATATCCATTATCCAACACCACACCCCGGAATCCAGTGTCTTCAGGCTTACCTGCCAACAAAGCTGAGGCAACAAACGTAGCGGGAGCTCCCGTATGTCCCTCAAAGGTTGCATTGACGACGTTATTGTTAATCCCCGGTTCTTGCCCCAACGTCAGCACAGCACGAATAACGCCATCTGCACCGGTGGTTCTCACAAGGTTTTGTTGCCCATTGAGACTTCCAGTTCCTGTCACCACTGAAAAAGTAACCTGCAGATCCTGAATGGGATTTCCGTCCTCATCAACGACGATGGCTTCTAACGGCGTTGCTAAAGGGTTAGCAGCGAGACCTCGTTGATTATCACCAGTAATGACAAGAATTTTGTCAGGATCTGATCCCAATGCCGACGCACAAAACTCACCCTCTCCCGCCACTCCCTGTGCGGTCACCCGTACACGATTGTTGCCTTCTCCAGCGGTATCCCCGAGAGTGAATGCCACAGTCGCTTGACCGTTGACGTCTGTCGGCACTTGCATGTTCCGTTTTGGTGAATCGGAAGACTGTCGTTGTAATGTTCCGCTATTTCGAGTGACTTCAAACGTCACGATCCGTCCTGACAATGGATTGCCCACCTGATCTTTGACTGATGCGACGAGAGGGTTCGGTAAGGCTCGATTCACCAAACCGGCTTGGCCATTGCCTGAGACAAGGCCGATACGACCTCCGGCTATTTGTTGGAATATAACCTGAACACTATGACTCCCCTCATTACCGACTGCATCTGTGGCAACAGCAGTAATGGTATTAGGGCCACGCGTCAGTGGAAGATCTGTGAGCATAAACGCGCCCTGAGCAACAGTCGCCTCAATACCGTTGACCAAGACGCGCGCATTGGTCCCACCATTAACGATATCGTTGATTTTCCCGGCGATGGCGATCTTATCTTCGACCGAAACCAACCCATTTCGTGGCGAATCAATGCGCACGATGGGAGCAACGATATCTCTTGTAATATCGACCGTATCTGTCCCGGTTTTGCCATTCGCGTTTTCGGCCACTGCCACAATCATATTTTTACCTTCTCGTAGGGGCACGTTCACCGAGAAAGCATTCCCTAGGTCAGCTTCGACTCCATTGACGGAAACCTTGGTTATTCCATCCCCAATTTCTCCAGTGACTTGTATCTCTGCCTCTTTTGTGATGAGTCCATCATTGGGAGTCAAGATGCTAACCTCTACAGGAACCGTGTCGACAATCAGATCAATGTGTGTCGTCGCAGGATTGCCCGCTTGATCTTCGATGAATGCTACTAGGGTAACCGCAGCTTCAGGGAAATCTGCCTCTGGCGTACACTCCGCACTCGCGTCTGTGAATACACATGTGACTTCTAGGGTATTACTACCGGCGGAAATAGCCAGACTCTGCGTGTTGATTCCACTATTCTCATCACTGAATTGAAAAGCGATCGTTGGTCGTTTTTGCGTGACCAACGCGCCATTCTTTGGTGTCAGAATGGAGAGGCTTGGCGGAATTGTGTCAAGCCCACTCGTGGTAGCATCTTGGCCGTCACAATTTTCATCAATGATATTATCCGGAATATCCGTGGCACCCGGGTTGATCGCCGCATTGCCATCGTTACAGTCGCCTTGATTCTCGGTAAACCCATCGCCGTCATCATCCACATCCAGGGGATCTACGGGCGCATCGCTACCACTGCAATCTTCATCGATCCCGTTGCCTGGAATGTCTGTGGCATCGGGGTTGATCGCCGCATCACCGTCGTTACAGTCGCCCTGCGATTCGGTGAAGCCATCCCCGTCATCATCCACATCCAGGGGATCGAGCGGCGCATCCTGGCCATCACAGTTTTCATCGATGTCATTGCCCGGAATGTCGGTGGCATCCGGGTTAACTACCGCATTGCCATCGTTACAGTCGCCTTGGTTCTCGGTAAACCCATCGCCGTCGTCGTCTATATCATTCGGATCGGTAGGATTAGGCGGAAAGGATTGGCCAAAGCGACCGGACAGAATATTGATATCTGCCAGATCAATGACATTATCGTGGTTAATATCCGCTACCTGACATTGGACATTGATCGTTGGGTCTTGCTCGAAGCAACTCCCCGCTAACGATAGATCCAGGATATTCACGATCCCATCATCATTCAAATCCGGATCGTGACTAGCCAAAACTGTTTGACTCTTGGCGATGAAAGCAATGGATATAATTATTACGGCAAATATGTAGAGAGAAGAGAAGCTGCCCAATATGCGATTCAAGTTACGTCTCAGCATTTCCTTAGATTCTCTTCACTTCAAGGCTTATTAATTCCTTCAAGGCTCTCTGACATCGCTCATATCTGAGGATCGAATTTCTAAAGATAGAAGGGGATTTTCTAGTCTTGTCTGGTCCGACAACTAGCGCCGCTATCGCACAAGGAATCGGATATCGTAATTCCGATGACGGACAATATGGTTGAAAATTACAACCGAAGAGGACCACCTTCCCAAGAGGAGTTCCATTAGATAAGAAGGCCAACTGTCGTAAATATCGTGAATAATGTCAAGTGCTTTGCTGAAGGAGGGAAGTAACTGGAAAAAATTCCCTATCGGGACCCTTATCAAGCATGGAAGTACAGATTGAGAGGGGAGCATCTCGGATTTTTTCTGAATCTGCTGCTTTCTTGGGAAATTCTAGTATCGGTTTTTTGAGACAAGGACTATCGAAAGAAGTTAAGGATTGGTCAGAGCCAAGTCGTAAGTTCCCGTTTCATCTCCGCCAAAGTCATTGACGAAAACAGTGTGAATACCTGAGAAGTTCAAGGAGCAGGAAACCTGAAGTTGTTGGCCTAAAGGGTTACGATTAATACAGTTAGTCGGCGTCCCGTTCTGGTGAAGGGTGATAATTTGTGGATCAATTCCTCCTGAAGTTGGTGTCATGGTGAGTTGAATTTGATCACCAGAATTTCCTGAAAAAGTGAAAACATCCGTCTCAAAGCTTGGTTGAATTAAATCGGAAACTGTTTGCCCAACATTCAGAGGGGTAGAGGTACTGGGAGCATTGGTTTTTTCCAAAAACACATTGTAAGCTCCAGCTTCATCACCTAGTGAATCAGAGATCACAAAAACGTGCGTACCAGTACTGTCCAAGGCACAAAATCTCTCCAAAGGATTTTGCAAGGCTGGGCTCTGACAATTAGGAACCGGCAAGCCTGTTGGCCCATACACTCGAAGTTCCGCTTCTATCCCTCCTGTTGCCCCCCCTACCCGGAAAAAGACTTGATCACCGGCAGAACCTTCAAAGATCCAGGCATCTAATCCCAAGGGGTGGGAAAGGGTTCGCGACTCAATGTCCCCAAATCCAACCGCCACTGGGTTAGCTGGATTGTTGGTTTCTTGAAGGGCAACAGAATAATCACCAAGCAGCTGGGTATTGCCCGTATTCCCATTGACCACCAAGGTATGTTGGCCGGTTTGTGATAAGGAACATTCCATGTTCACAAGTCCGAAAGCGTCGGTCACCCCTCCAGCCTGGCAATTCTTAATCCGCACATTATCTGGACCAAATAATTGAAGCTGAGTAAGAGAAAACAGTCCTGGCGGATTCAACCGAAAAACCGCATGATCTCCCGCCGTCCCCGAAAACCGCCAATAATTTACATTTGTTCCCGCATTGGCTGGCTTCGCAGTAATGTCGCCATAACTAATAGCCGTTGTCTCAACCGAACCAGATGCTTGGTCCAACGAAATGTTGTACGAGCCATTTCCATTATTCCCTTGGTCACTAACCAACACAAAATAATTGCCAGCAACGGGGAGTTCACAAACCAAATCTACCGCTGTCTGCCCCACAAGCTGGGAACAAACTGTTTGCCCAGCGACACTCAGAACTTGAACAGCTAAATTAAACGCCCCAACACTATTCAGAATGGAGAAACGGAGCACAGTTCCCTCCCCTTCTATTCCAGAAAATGACCAAACATCCATATCGACATCGGCATCTAAAGTCGAAGTGTTTTGTTCACCAAAGGCAATAGAAGAAGATAAAACAGGGTTCGGGAGACGATTGATGATAAGGGAATAATTCCCTGATGCCGGCGAACCAAAATTATTGCCTCCCGTCACCAACACCGTATGGTTGCCACTGACGGCGATGGGACACCCTTGTGGCTGATTAATAGGCTGTAACGAACAAATGGAATTTCCCGAAGGATCAAAGACTCGCACTTGAACATCAAATAAAGCCGTGAGAGATTCAAAATTCACCACCAACACCTCCCCAGCAGTACTATTCAAGCTGAAGAGGCTCAGTTCAACTCGAGAAGAAAGAGGCAAGTTCTGAACAGAGCCCAAATTGATCGGCAATGGATTCACCGGACCATTCAGTCGTTGAAGAGCCAACGCATAGGCGCCAGTATTGGCACCAGAAAGGTTGGCAACAAAAATTGAATACGTGTCCGTAGAGGGTAATTCGCAGATCCGCTCAGCAGCTAAAAGGCCACTGCCTCCACAGACAAACGTCCCATCAGAACGAAACACATCAAACCGAGGAAGCAGGGTCCCAGCCGTAGTGGCCAAACGAAGAATCATTTGATCGCCCATTGTCCCCGCGAATTGAAACACATCTACCACGACAACGGATGCGAGAGAACCCAGCTTCTCATCACCCACGTTAATCGGGAGGGCACTGACCGGATTATTAATTCGGAAAATGTGGAATTCATAAGCTCCTGTCCCAATCCCAAAAACATCCTTGATCACTAATGTATGAAGACCTGAAGCTCCTAAGGTACAACCTAACTCTACCCTATCCCCACCAAAACTTGGAGCTGATTGTGAACACCCCTCCACACCACTTGGACCAAGGATTTGGAGGTTTGGGACCAATGTCCCGTTAACTGGTCGAGCTCGGACCACCACTAAGTCACCGACTTGACCAGAAAATGGAAACGAATCTTCATCACCAACCGGATCAATCAGATCTTGAACAAAGTCTCCATATTGAATCCCATCGAAATATTGGAAGCCTCCAGCCAACGTATCAGACAAACTCGCCACCTGTACGACCACATCGACGGGCGGAGCATTCACTGGACCAGGCGGCGTCACGGCAGTCAGCGTTGTGGAATCAACAAACACCACATTCGTGGCTGATACTCCTCCAAATGAAACCCTCGCCGTAGGATCAAAGTTCTCTCCTGTCAGCGTCACTTGCGTCCCCCCGGCAATCAGTCCCTCGCCAGGTGCAATTCTTGTAATGCGAGGTTGGAGCGGCACAACTGAAACCGCGATTGAGGCCATACCCGATGAGGTCCCGACCGTAAGATTCGTATTCCCAAACTGAGCAGTCGGACTAACAGTCAGATTTACGGTGATTTTCGTGTCAGTTCCTAAAAAATTATCAATCGTGATATCTGGCGAAGGAGTAGATACGACTCCGCCAAGTAAGGACGTACCAGATAAAATCACTGTGACGGATTTTCCTTGAGTAAATTGATTTGGCACAGCTGTCGTCAGTGCTGGTGGTGGAAGATCCCCTACCGTGTTTCGTCGAATAGCAAGAATATTCCCAACTTCATCATAGTCATATGTAATGATGTTTCCCTGACCATCAATTACACGAACTAAACGATCGAGGGAGTCATAAAAATATTCGAACCCGATACTAAATACCACATTATTTAGACAGACCAAAAACAAGAAACAACTAATTAAACTAATAACAATTCTCATTATGATCGTTTCAATCTATCTTCTTGCCATGAAATCAGTTTAATCAGTAGATGTGACAAAAAACGACAGAGGCACCATGAGGTCCCTTACTTAATCATGCAGTGCTTAATAACTGTGTGAATTGATTCTTGTGTAACCAACTCCCTATCAACTTCGTGCTGAAACTAAAAAATAATTATTTTCCATAATTTTATCTAAAACTGACACCGATCCTTAGGTCTCTTGATCGAAAAAATAATCCATTTTCATGAAGATTAAATATTTGCCGCTTCAAAGTTTAGTAAAGCAGTCGCTTAAAATGCTTTACACCTTATTTCTTTAAAAGCCATACAGATACTATCTGTAATAGTCTCGATTGCTACCATACGACTTTGGAACATCATGTGGATGATGACGATAAATTGGACGCTGCCCCCATTTACTCGTTACTTCCGTTGTATATCCCTTTCGATCAACGCCAGTTACTGTACCTGAGTGTGTAATTTCATTGTCTTGTCGTACCTGATCCCCATTATCATCCTTCCAGTAGATGACCCTGTCTCCAATCACGTTATCATCGTTCGGGTCTAATTTCGTCCACCCATCGAGATCATCGCTCGGATTTTGGTCCCATCTGGGATAGCTCCTATTGTTACGTGGATCGGTCGGGTCGCCCAAACCACCATGCCAAGTATAGGAATGACAATTAAACCCAGCTTGATTATTGGGATCGTTTGGATCATTGGGGTTAATCGGAGTTGGTGGGCCAATAGGTATCTTCGGATTGGGCCAAAATATAGGAGGTCTATCTTTTAAACCACTTGGATCTACAATATTAATCGGATTATTTTGAACATAGGCATAGAGATTAACGTCTCCGCTAGAAAATCCAATCGGATCTTCACTCAAGAAACGTCCAGCTATGGGGTCATAATATCGGGCGCGATAATAGTAAAGGTTATCTGAAACTGGCACTCTTCCAGTGTATTGAAACGGGAACGGATTGTTAGTCTTGGTTTCTCCATAGGGTTCGTAACCGAACGCCCCTGTTTGAAGACCTGTCTTATCTACGGTAATTGCAGTGGAATTCAACCCATCTGCAAGACTGAATTCGGTAATTCCGTTAGAACGAGTTATAGCAATATGTCTGTCAACGCCCACTCCTGATAATACATTCAAATTCCGCCCATTGGACTCGAATTCATGGATCAAATTGCCTAAATCATCGAGGACTAATTTCTTCCGAATAATTCCATTTCCATCAATATCAGTTTTTTCCACCAAGTTTCCTGCAAAATCATAACGAAAAGTTGTTTCACCAGCAGGCTCGTGTAGTCTTTCTAGTCGATTTCTGGAATCCCATGTAAATTTCTTTGTCCCTAATGTGTCAGTTTCAGTCAACCGATTCCCGTTACTATCATAAGTAAAAGTTACGGGTCCTCTACTAAGCATTCGATTGTTGTCATCAAAAGTATTGACTGTCGATTGGGTTATGAGAGATTGCCCAAAATTGGCGGTAGATTTCGTGCGATTGCCCACAGCATCATAGCTGTATTCCTGTTTTTCAAGAGTCATCGTACCTTTTAAGTGAACTACAGTTTCTAATCGCCCCAGGGTGTCATACTTATATCCACTATTCACACCATTTGATAGCTCCACGTTCTCCAGAAAATTCCTAGAACTGTAGGTCATCTTCGCGGAAGCCTTTGGCAGGCTTGCCGACAGAAGATTTCCTACAGGATCATAGCTAAATATCACGCTTGGTTGTCCTACAACCTGTCGGGATAGAACATGGCCCATCCGATCATAGGTATATTTCACTTGCCCAATGGAATTTGAATCAATAAGAATTCGACCAACTGGGTCATAAGAGGCCCTATATACTCCCCCAGAAGAATCCTCCACTCTAATTAGGAGGCTTCGTCGGCTGTAAAAGCGCCACACTCTGGCCCCATCTTGATAACTTTCTTGAACCAATCGATCAATATCGTCATATGTAAATTGATTCCTGTGGCCTCTTCGATCGGTGAGGGCCACTAGATTTCCCGCAAGATCATAAACTAAAGTTTCAATGTGTCCTAAAGGATCGGTGCGTGAAATCATGCGATTCAAATTATCATAGGTATATACATTGCTTTTTCCTCTAGGATCAGTGATCTTAAGGACGTTACCCACTTCGTCGTAGATGAAAGTTGCCTCCTGGCCAAATGCATCCTTAACCCCTATTAATCGATTAAGCTTGTCATACTTTTTCTCGTGTCTCCTTCCCAAAGGATCGATTGTTGCGAGATGCCTTGAGAGAACATCATATTCCATTCGGGTTTCATGCTTTTGAGCATCAGTAACCGTTATTAAATTTCCTTCAGCATCATAGGAAAATTGGGTTTCTGACCCATTAGGATCAATAACTCTTGTAGGCAATCCAAAACCATTATAAGAAAAAGTTGTTACATTTCCATTTTCGTCAACCAGCTCAGAAAGATTACCTTTGTTATCGTAACTAGCAGTAGTCTTATGCCCCAAGGGATCCACGGATGAAGTTACTTTATTAATGATAGGGTGATAAGTAAAAATAGATGTTTCATTCATCGAATTAGTTACGGTTAGAACATTCCCATTATTGTCGTAGGTAAATTTAGAATCACCTGAACCAGGATGTCTACAGATAGTGCATCGAGCGAACCCTCTCTGAGCGATAATTAAATTAGTCCCTATCTCTCTTTCGAACAGCGTGATTTGACCCAATGCATCTGTAACTTTTTTTAGATACCCCTGAGCGTTATAATCATACTTCGTCACACGGCCTAATGGGTCTGTCACTTTAGTCATAAGAATTCGACTCGTCCGCACCTGCGGATTCAAAAAAGTGTAGTCGAATTTTATAATCCCACCATCGGCCATTTTTTCCTGTACCACTCGATCATTGTTGCCATAGGTTAGCTCTGAAACAATCAGCCCTCTTGCATCGGTTATCCTTGTCAGTCGATTTTGGTCATCATAGTCGTATAGCTTTAATTTTCCTTCTGGATCAGTGACAGTTTCCAGCGTACCTTGGAGGTTATACGTGTACTGAACAGTTCTCCCTGTGTGATCGTTTATCTTGGTAATACGATTTATGCGATCATAGCTGAGAGTTAGAAAACGCCCCACAGGATCAATAATTTTTGTTATGCGTACAGGATTACTCGGATCTCTTTCTATATTGATTTGATTGCCATTCCGATCAGTTCTAGATTGCAAAAGTGACCCAAGCGGGAATGTACTAGGAACGAAAAGCATCGTATCGCAGTTTTTTAACTTGAGCTCTACCTCTCCATTGGACGCGACCCGCATTTGTGAGCCTCGAACCGCCGGCGTCGTTTCATTGATATACGTTCCGTCGGTCTGACGAGCAAAAGGTATTCTATTACCATCCGGCAAAATGAGAGAGATAAGCGCTCTATTCGCAGGAGTATTCGTGTCCAATCTGTGAGAAAAATTATGACTCGTTTTCAACCCAAATGGACCTTGATTGGAACGCCCACTCCAATATTCCCTCTGAATAATCAAAGAACCTCTTGCCCCTTGAAATGCAATATCGGTGTTTATTTGAACTTCCTGACCTGAATTGAAATTCACAGCCTGCGCACTACATCCACCCACATCTTGCGGCGGAGGGGCAGGAATATCAACAGGTGCCGGAGGCCTTCCCCCATGCCAACCTAAATGGGTGAGGCCAAAGTTTTTTCCAGAATTCGAGGAATCGGAGTCTGGGAGAATTTGTGTGCCATTTGGAGAGATGGTGCCCGTGCCGTAATTGACCATAATGCCTTGTGTCGGATCGAGTGTCGTGAGCGGCACTTGAGTCCCTGGCGGCGTTGCGGCTGTGTTTGGGAAGGCGATCGGTACCGGCTGATTCACCCTCGTATTCGCCGGCTGGAACCCTACTAAGAAGGGAATTACATCATTTGCGCTGGCTGGCAAATTCCCACCTGGCAAACGATCCACTGGAATTTCTATAGCCGTAAGCTTGAACGGATTGGGCTGTTGGCCATTCTCTAATGTAAAGATCGTTCCTGCATACACGGTGATCGAGAGATTCGGAATTGTCGGGAACGTAAAGAATTGATCAACAGTGGCGTTTTGCTGGACCATCACGGTATCAGCATTATCGATACGCGGAAGATGCACAAGAACGGGTGGTTGTGTGACTTGATCTTGCACGAGATTGTAGCGTTTATCGACTCCGGCGTACACGCCAATCGGAAAGGTAGCTGTTGCTCCGTCAAACCGCACGAGTTGATTGCCGATGCAATCAACCGGCAGATTCGAAATGGTGAAGTTTCCGGCAGCATCTGAAATTGCTTCTCCACTGCAACCCGTCGAACCTCCATTTCCATCCTGCCCCAGCATCTTGATCGTTACCCCTGCTAAGGACGTTTGCAAAGGATCTGCCACCACCGTGCGCCCGATGAACGACGTAGTGACTGGTTGAATGTTGAGTGCGGCATTGCCGGTTTCTTGGAGCAGAATGCCATCAACTGTTGCCGAGGCTGAGACTAGCAGATTGGCTGAACTGGTCGGTTCTGCGGCCAGGGCGATGATTGTGAGTATGGCTGTTTGCTCTGCCGAAATTTGCGGCGGAGTAAAATCTGCCGTTACGCCTGCAGGAAGACCGGAGACACTCAGATCTGCCAGTTGCGTAAACCCGGTGTTGCTATCCAACGTGACTTTATAGCTTGTCGATTGTCCTTGAATGAGATCCGCAGTAGATGGCTCTACGCTCAGGCTGAAATTGCTTGATGCCACGACCGTGAATGTTGCTGACGGAGGTATGAGTACGGGCAGTTGATCAATGAGAATTTCCAAATCACCAGTGGTCGCTCCAGGGGGTACGGTAAATACGACAGTGGAATCCTGGGACGTCGTCACCGGTACTTCGATTCTCCCGCCGCCTTGTTGAGCGAGCGTCACCGACAACGCTCCCGGCGTGGCCGGTAAGAGA
The DNA here is from genome assembly GCA_029261235.1 of Nitrospirales bacterium. Classification (GTDB taxonomy): domain Bacteria; phylum Nitrospirota; class Nitrospiria; order Nitrospirales; family UBA8639; genus Nitrospira_E. The sequence continues at coordinate 28,919 of JAJDBS010000169.1, read as the reverse complement.
TTTGTTCCCATAATCGTGATGGATTCGCCAGTCGAAGATGATTTTGGTTGGAAATTGGTGATCACGGACCCGGCGGTCATGACCGACATGATGGTCGCCAACGAGTCAACCCCATCGCGGCTGGCGTGAATTTTAGCCATGCCTAACGATTGCCCGGTTGCTAACCCAATGGTATCGATGGAGACAATGTTGGTGGCGTCGCTATTCCAGACCACGTTCGTTAGTGGATCTTCCATACTTCCATCAGAGAACATGCCTTTGGCCGAAAATTGGACGGCTTGGTTCAGCTCGACTGCAGCCGTGGGGAAGGGGTCGATCTCAATTTCAGTGAGGACGATTTCTTCTACGATAATTGGTGCTGAAGGTGAACTGGGTATGCCTGCTACTGTTTGGGTCGCCGTTATCGCTTGACCCGTTTGCAAGACCGGACTAACCATGAGCGCCCAATCACCATTGGCATCCACATTTGTGCTGCCGACATTCGATCCATCAATAAAGACATCGACGCTCGCACCAACAATCCCAGTCCCGTTGACATCTGTCCTCCCATCAAATATCGGGCCTGTCACTGTGGGGATAGGTGGCGGCGCAACAGCAGTGACTGAAACTGAAGCCAAACTGGAGATTCCTGAAACGGTTTGAGTGGCGGTTACGGCTTGGCCAGTTTGAAGCGCTTGCATCAGGGCTACGGACCAGGCTCCAGCCATACCCACGGTGGTTGTCCCTTCGGGAGCATTATCGACAAAAACTTCCACGGAGGCGCCAACTGTCCCCGTTCCAGATATAGCGGTTTCCCCTGTGATCAAGGGGCTACTCACGACCGGAGGCGGTGGTGGAGCAACTACCGTGACTTGAGCAGACAACGTGCTTAGCACACCACCCACTGTTTGACTTGCTTCAATCATCTGCCCGGCCCCCAATGCAGCTAAGCCTTGAATCTCCCACAGACCCGCAACGTTGACGCTGGCCGTCCCCACACTGACACTGTTAACGAAGATGTCAATCGTAGCTCCGTTAGAACCTGTTCCCGAAATTGTGCTGTTGCCCGCTACCACAGGCTCAGTGACAACTGGCGGCGGGGGCAGTGCGACCACTTTAACTGCTGCAGACAAAGCGCTACTCACATCATTCACTACTTGTTTGGCTTGAACTTCTTCTGTTGCTAACAAGGCCATTGCCAGCGTAAGGCTCCAGGTATTTGATGTGTTGACGGTCGTGGTCCCCACATTGTTGCCATCCACCGACACTTCGACTGTCGCACCATTCACCCCGGTTCCCGCGACGGTTTGTGCACCTGCGACGATAGGAATCGTGATAATTGGAGGAGCAGGCATCATGACCACCGCGACAGGCGCAGAAGAAATACTCCTAATTCCCGCAACCATTTGTATGGCCGTTACTTGTTGCCCCGCGATGAGGGCTGGAGTTGGAAGGGTAAACGCGCCTGTACTTGGCACCACACCCGTAGCGATGGAAGCTCCATTAATAAACAAGTCAACTGTAGCTCCCGGTTGACCTGTTCCTTGTGCCTCCGTCATCCCTTCGACCACAGGCACCGTGATCATTGGTGCTGGTGGAATGGGTTGGACCGTCACCTCTACTGATGGGGCACTAGTGAATCCATTGACGGTTTGAGTTGCCTGTACCACATCGCCCGTTTGTATAACAGGAACCACCACATCAAACATCCCATTGGCATCGATTATTCCCATACTTACTTGGACGGTGTTCACCAAAATGTCTATGAGCGCATTCGCTACACCACTTCCAGTGATGTTGGTCGACCCAGCGGCTAAGGGACCAACAATGCCTGGTGGCGTTGGTTGATCCACCACGGTAATTTCCGCAGTGGCTGAACTTATGCCGAGCGTTGCCGTAATGAGAACAGGGCCGCCAACCATAAGGCCCGTTACTTGGAATGTAGTACTCGTCTCTCCTGCTTGAATGGAAACTTGCGTCGGAACGTCAACAATGGTGGGAACAGCACTAGAAAGATCGATGAATGTCTCTTGCCCGACAGTGGGATTCTGAATCTGAACCGTCATCGTCCCACTATCACTTGTGAGAATGGTTAATTGGGCCGGCTCTAGACTCGCGATGTTTGGAAGTGCAGCATCCTCCCCATCACAATCTTCATCGATGCCATTGCCCGGAATATCAGTCGCGTCGGGGTTGATCGCCGCATTGCTGTCGTTACAGTCGCCTTGCGTCTCGGTAAACCCATCCCCGTCATTGTCCACGTCCAGAGGATCGAGCGGCGCATCCTGGCCATCACAGTTTTCATCAATGTCATTCCCAGGAATATCGGTCGCGTCGGGGTTGATCGCGGCATTGCCATCGTTACAGTCGCCTTGCGTTTCCGTGAAACCATCCCCGTCATCGTCCACATCCAGTGGATCGAGCGGCGCATCGCTGCCACTGCAATCCTCATCGATGTCATTCCCCGGAATATCGGTGGCGTCGGGGTTGATCGCCTCATTGCTGTCGTTACAATCGCCTTGAGCTTCGGTAAACCCATCCCCGTCATCGTCCACGTCCAGAGGATCGAGCGGCGCATCACTGCCACTGCAATCCTCATCAATGTCATTCCCAGGAATATCAGTGGCGTCGGGGTTGATCGCCGCATTGCCGTCGTTACAGTCGCCTTGGGCTTCCGTGAAGCCATCACCATCGTCGTCTATGTCATTCGGATTAGTGGGATCAATGGGAAACGTTTGCCCAAAACTGCCTGACAGAATGTTGATATCTGTCAGATCAATCGCATTATCATGGTTCAGGTCGGCAATCTGACATTGGGTATTGCTGGTGGGATCCTGACCGAAACAACTGCCTGCCAGGGAAATGTCTAAAATATTGACGATGCCATCGTCATTCAAATCTGGATCGTGGGAGGCCCACAGGTTGGTAGGAAGCAAGAAGAGGCTGGACAGCCCAACTATCAATAAGAGGGATAAGCGGGATACTAGCCAATGATTCGCATTGGCCATTTGCCTGGGGGTGGGCATAGTACTAAGCACCTAAAAAAATAGGTTTGGCTACTGTTACGACAGAGTCATTAAATATGCCCTGCCAGCTTTCATCTACAAGCAACTACCTTCCAATACGAGCTCGGCTATTTCGTGTCAGTCCTTTGATTTTCACAGTCCTTGATTTTCAGATTGAAAGGTTCAAGAGAATAAATCATTCGACTTAAAAGTCAAGGAGTAATTTAAAGGCTAATTATATGTTTCGGTATTTCATAAGAGAGAGGTGGGTGAAAGTCCTAAACAGCCTTCCTGCTGTCACAGCACCTGAAGAAAGCTTTCCTGCCTACTGATGATTTTGATGAATCGAGAGGCGAGGAACATCTGACGGATTAAGAACCATCCACATTCGGATAGGGCTTTGAGAGTAGTTGTCCTCCACGCAACCAATGAGAACTTGATAAGCGTCGCCTTCATTAGAATTATAATCAATCCCTCCTTTGAACCTGTATTACCGGTCTTGTACCCAACAACCTTCAATTGAATTTGTAAACAAACTCCTGAAAAGGGAACCCGAGCAAACGCTTTTGATCAGACTTAGACTTTTACCCCCTTGCGATAGCGCCAGAAAGCCAGGCCAGCTAACCCTGTTCCGAACAACAAGAGCGTTGCTGGTTCTGGGATAGGAGGCGGATTACCCTGCGCGATATTGACACTCCCATTATTTTGCTGATCTATTGCGAGGGGCATGCCAAAGGGGGCAGAAAAGATGACATTACTCAACGTCAACGGACTCATTCCCGAACCCAGTGCATCGAAGGTAATCGTGGCTAACGTTCCCATTCCAGAGGCACCGACAGGAATCAGCGTAGCCTCTGCAAACTGAACTGACATAGCTCCGAGGATACTTGGTACGGCAAATACCGGCGCTAAAAGGAATCCGCCATCGACCACATTGGTGGGAGTTAAAAGCCCGCCATCAAAGTTTAAATCAAACTGAAAGGCGTTGAGGGTCGCTGGAGCCATAATATCCACCACAATATCCACCATAAAACTACTACCGGGCATCACCGTCACCGTGTTTTGTATTCCAGCGGCCCCTGGATCCGCATCCACAGAGATTGAAGTCGCAGCGGCTTGGCTACCTATCAACAGTATCGACAAGACTGCTCCAATGAAACTGATAAACTTTTGTCGCATCACATACACTCCTTTGTTTCACCCCAGTTCCAGCATCTAGCCAAACTATCTAGTGAATAAATTTGAGTGAGGCCTTCATGTCCCCCCCTACGCTGACGAAGTTTACTCCCACGACTCTAAATAAATCTAGGCTAGTTACTATTAGTTCTCTAACACCCTCTTTTGCCAAAATTACTGTTCACGTATTTGATTGATCTTCCCCCAGGATATCGGACACCTCGAAACCCCCAATAGTCATTTGTTAATTGTTGGAAAAGCGCAAAGGTTACCCGTTACTCCCTTTCAAATCCCAGAAATTAGTTTGTATGTGCGCGTGCGGGACCCCGCAGAGTAAGAGTCCCAGAAGGACCCGAGACTGAACTAAGTGTCGTCCAATTTCCCATTGCTAGTTCAATACTCTCTAAAAAGAATTTCTTCTCTTGCTATATTTCCATTTTGTCAACTGTCAACAAATGTCAACCAAATAAAAAAATCACAAACTAGCCCTTTCGTGCGCGCCCGGCTCCCCGCATGGAAAAAGTCCCAGAAGGACCCGTAACCCTCTGACAGGTCAAAGGGGAAATGGGCTTTCTGGAAACACACACTAACCATCTCATTCATTGGCATCATAGAGGTTTTGTGGGCATTCGCGCCTGGTCCATCGCGATACACTCCGGGCACCTCGCCTTCTCACCAACACCTTGCACGGCTATTGCCCCAGAAAAATTCGACCGCCCATCAAGGTCCACCTGCCCACGACAGGATGGGCTCAAGCCCAGTGATGCATGCTACCGAGATTTCAACCCGTGAGTTAAGCTGGTAAAGCCCTCGGATCTTTTCCCCAACGAACTCTTAAGATTGCCCAGAAAACGCTTTGCATCTGAGTTCGATAGCGGTGGGTCAAATTCTAGGTCCTTCTTTATGCTCGAGCCCGATAAAGTTTCATATGAAAGAGAATTTTCTACACTCCTCAATAGCCCATCTTTCTTCGTAGTTTTTTCTTCGAAGGACTTAGAATTATCCCCATGATTCATTTTCGCCTCTAACTCTGACTCTTTTTTTTCTCTTTTCTTCTCTTTCTCTGCCTCTGTCAGAACATTTGGCAGGCGATTGGCGATTCTCTTGCTTGCACCCTGCTTGCTAAGTGCTAGCAGAAATCCCTTTGCAAAAAGCGGCGTTAGATCGGGGTCCTCGTCTACTCGCATAACTTTTTTTAAATATTCAGTGTCAAGTGGAATCACATTATCCCGCTTTGAGGCAATTAAAAAAAGCATGACAAGGAGGTGGCGAGACTCAATTGACAAGGAAATAAAGTTCTCGTCGTCGAGAATTTCGTAATAGAGTTTCACCCAAGGAGGGTTACGGTGCTTATAATGCTGCAATTTTTCAAAGTCCTTCACGCAAAAATACCGCTGCATTTTTGATAGTGTTGGCATTAGCCCTCTTGGTTCTGATTCCCAGTCCGCCGACTTCCACACAGTGAAAAGAATAGTGATAGTCCGGACATCAGGAAATCCCTTGCGTGCCAGTAGGGTACAGGTAAATATGCTTTCGATTTGCTTCTTAAGAGAAAGGGCCTCTGCGTTCTAACAATCGAGATCATCATTCTCTGGGGGCAATTTCAACTCGTGGCCTGAAATCCGACAGGAGACGAGCAACTTCCTCTTCAGGTATTAATACAAGCCGCCCTACTTTGATTGAGTCCAATTCTCTTCGCCAAACTTTTTTGCGAATGGTACTAACTTTGTACCCCACTCGTTTTGCAAACTCCGCAATTTTTAGGTTCTTATTGCTACTCATCTCCCAACTTCCTTTCTTTTCAAATGGCTCTTTGAGTTGCCGACATACGATTTACTGGACTTTATGTTGTATATTAGATATTGTCAATTACAACATTAAAAGTCACAGCGCAACATGCTCAAGCAAATTTAGGATGTGACAAATACTTCCGCGGAAGGAGATACGGAATGTTACAACTGGACTCAAGCCTCAAGGGAAAAATTGAAGAAGCCAAAACACGAATCACAGGAACCCCTCGCCTGGCATTAAAATGGATGGTGCGATTCGTGAATGAAACTGTCATAGAGAGTCTCCAAGAAAAAGACTGGAACAAGCTCCAAGTAGAGATTTCAGTCTTCTCTTTCTACTTTCCTCAATTCCAACGTGGAACATGTTTTCTCGCTATTAATTCAAGAAGCTTTTTTGAATCTATCCCAAACGACCAATATCCCAGGCTTCCAAGTAAGAAAGAAGCGACAAAGTATCAATCCGAGGCACACAAAATCTTCCACTCATTTCTACATTCAAAATCATTAGCTCGGGCTTCGCCTTTCATGATTGACCATATTTTTGCAGAACACGTCCCAATGGATTTCGCTGCAAAATTTCAAGTTATTCAGGGCAAACAATCTGTCGTATTCACAGTCTGGATAAAGGATAGGGAATTTCTGTTTCGGATCAATCTCATATTACTACTCGGACAATTCGTGCCAAACATCAGTTCATGTTCAGCCTGTAAGCAATTTTTCCTTGCCAAGCGAATCGATCAAATTTTTTGTAGTAACCGTTGTGCAACCCGTGTGATGCAGCGTCGTAAACGCAAGACCCCGCCCAACCGGTATGGAAAGCGTGGCCGTCCAAAGGGAACAAAAAACACCTAATCAGGATGCCGATTCAACCATTTTCCAAAAAAAGGAAAACGAACTATGGCTAAGAAGATTCAGGGACTCCTAGAAAAACCCAAGGATTCAGGGAAATGGTATGTCCGGATTAAACATCATGGGAAGGAACGCCTGATTCGCGTGGCAAGTAAAGCACAAGGGAAGGCTGTCTATACTCGATTACAGGCTGAAATTCTCGAAGGCCGATATCAACCTGAGCGCGTTCGACCGATCACCTTAAAATCGTGGATAGATCGTTGCCTAGAAGGAACCACCAATAGAGACAAGCAGCATGAGGAGCAACGGTCAAAATACTGGGCAACGATCTTTGGTGACCGTTTTCTCTCAGAAATTTCTAGCGAAGATATTCGCTGTCATCAAGCAAAAATGGTAACCACTGGGGATTGGAAGCCATCCACCATTAATCGATATCTTTCGGCCTTACGCCGTATGTTCACCTTGGCTGTGAACGATGGAAAACTTCTGCGCCACCCCATGAAGGGCATTAAGTTTTTCCCTGAAGTGCAACAAGATCGATTCTTTAGCGAGGCCGAACTCAATACGGTGCACCAACTTATGGCACCTCACGCCTGGCAAGAAGTGCACTTTGCGATTGAAACCTGCTTACGAGCGAGCGAACAATTTTTTCTACGATGGGAACACGTCAACTTTGAAACCAAAGTCTTGACCATTCCCTTGAGCAAGAGCAAGCAAACGCGGCGGGTTCCACTCAGCGACCAAGCGCTGTCTCTCCTTCGCTCTTTTGATTCGGCACTTGAAAGCCCCTGGGTCTTTCCGCAACCTCATGATTCCTTGAAACCCAAGAATCCTTACGCCGCCGGTGAACACCTCGAACGAATCCTGCGGAAGGCCGGGTTGACGGGGTCATGGCATGTGCTTCGGCATACCGGTGCCACCCGTCGATTGTTGGCAGGAGTGGATTTAGTCACCGTGTCCAAAATTCTTGGGCACCGTTCCATTCACACCACCATGCGATACCTCCACCTCGTACAAGATCACATGGCTTCAGCCATCAATCGTGGATCACTGATTGTCCAGGAGAAGGAAGGGGGTTTTCAGATCAAAGGTGTGACTAAAAGTGGGACTAACGTAGTAAAACCTAGCATGTAAAACGTAGGTGCAATTAAATTTAAAGAGACGTAAGTTATTGATTTCATTGGTGCCGGAGGCCGGACTTGAACCGGCACGGGCTGTTAAGCCCGAGGGATTTTAAGTCCCTTGCGTCTGCCTGTTCCGCCACTCCGGCTTGGTTCAGGTAAGTCCGCTGACTGTACCACCCCCTCTTTTTTGGTGCAAGATTTCTTGAAGATTTCCTCGCAATGCGATCCCTCTCTCATTGACAAAAAAAGAGGATGCACATTTCGTGCATCCTCTTTTTCCTAGCTCTGCGACCTCATTGAAACCCCAATGAAGCTACGGGTCCGTCTATGACTGATTCATGCGCACGACCATGTGGTTTCGGCGATTCTCCTGGAAACAATGTTCATTATTGTTTCGGCAGAACGGACGTTCTTTGCCGTATGACACAATCTTGATTCGATGAGATTGAACGCCAAGATTTACTAAATATTCTTGCGCGGCTTCAGCCCGTTTTTTTCCAAGGATAAGATTATAGTCTTGCGTTCCTCGTTGATCACAATGTCCTTCAATCGTCAAGGCTTTTTCAGGATTGGCATGCAACCATTCTGCATCTTCTTCCAAATACTTTGCGCCCACGGTAGTAATGCTCCAACTATCAAAGGCAAAATAGATATCTTGCACACGACCGACAGCACCACTGCTGGCATTTCGAATTTCTCGAAGCTTTCCACTTGAGTCTCGTATTCCCATCGAACGACTATCGGCGTTGCCATTCGCGTACGCTATACTGGTATCAGGCTTGACGTATTCTGGAGACGGTCCTCCGTTTTCTTGGACATAAGCCCGAGCCCAGGCATCAGGATTAGACTCGGCTTGTGATGCACTGCCCTGACTAAAGCCATCGACTCCGCCATAGTTCGGACCGTTCCCTGAAACTCCGTCGTAATCATGACCATACTGAGACGTCTCTCCTGCACCAGTGTCGTTCGATAAACCAGCTTGAGAAGGATCACCATAAAACTCTTGGCTACTTCGTTTTTCTCGAAGATAGGCATTCGCCCATGCTTCAGGATCTGCCTGGCTGGCATTGGCTGAGCCATTTCCAAACCCTGTCACGCCTCCATAATTAGGGCCCGTACCATCCACACCATTATATTGGCGACCATAATCTGATCCACTCCCTGGCACGATGCGGGTTCCATTGCTCTGTGACATGCCCTGGCCTGATCTCAGAAATGCGTTCGTGCCATCCACTGTTCCACCAGAAATAGGCGTGCCATCAGCATTGTAGGTCACTCCATTCTGGCCACGAGCCATGGAACCATTCATTTCTCCGTCAGCACCTACGCCCTCACCTTCTGAGTTTGTTCCATATTTGACAGAATGCCCACTACACCCCGAGGTCATCAAAATCCCCAAGAAAATAGCAAAGAAAAGCCTACCATTGTTGTTTTGACTCACTCTCATGGGATCCTCCTGATATAAATGATTATCGAGTTCATTGGTGTCATCTAGCTTGTTCTGTACGTTTGGATAGCAATGGCTACCTTAAACAATCCATCATGTCATCTTACCGATAGCCGATAAATGGTCTTAGCTATAGAGACTTGTCGGCAAATCCCCAGAAAACTTAACGACTCAGCATAAAATAGCCAAAAATATTCCTACATCTAGGAACAGTCTACGCACGTGCATGCACACGCTCAAAAACAAACCTTGGATACCTTAAGCACGCAACAAAAGAGAAAGGTGTGAGAATGACTTTTTCAGAAAACCATAAGGAGAAGAACGAAGCCACTCCCTCTCGAGGTTTAGTCGTCGACGTCTACACACATTAAATGAGTGGATAGAAAACGGCAGATAGTCTTCTAGAATTTCCCTCCCTTGACAAGGAGGGTACTTCACTAAGGTAAGTTAAAATAGACAGGGGGGTGTTTAAATATTTCCCGCAAATAGCTTGTAGTTGCTCAAGAACATTTTGGGATGAGGAGCTGAGAAGAATGCTCAAAAATGTTATGCAGCAAGGCTGCAGTTACTTGAGGGGACAGCAGCGGATCTTAGTCCGTCACAGCACGGCCAAAAGACGATCTGCCAGTGCCAAGCCATTCTGGCAAAGAAATGGATCACCGCTCATGACATCTTCAACATTTCCACAAGGAAGGATCAAGCAGCCACGTATCAGTTACGAGCTACTCGTAGGATGAGTGGGACGTACCACACGTTGATACCAATCCCAAAATTGAGCAACGCCTTCTGGCACTGAAGTTTGAGGATCATACTGCAGCAGCTTTTGTGTTTTTGAAATATCAGCAAAGGTATAGGCAATATCAGCATCCAACATCGGAGCGGAGGTTAGATGCGCTGCACCTCCAGCTAAAAGTTCAATGCCTTTGACGAAATCTGTTAACAACACTGGCTCACCACGGCCCAAGTTTAAAATTTCATAGCCCAACGGTTGATCAACCGCCGAAACAAGTCCGCTCACGATATCCTTGACGTAGGTCCAATCTCGATACATGTTGCCATTGTTATAGAGTGGGACGTCACAACCTGTAAAAATATTATCCAACACTTTATAAGCCATCATGTCTGGACGACCACGCGGGCCATAGACTGTAAAAAATCGGAAAACGGTACAATCCAACCCATAGAGATGATGATACGTATACCCTAACATTTCACTCGCCCTTTTACTCGACGCGTAGGGCGCTAGCGGCCGATCACACATATCATCAGTAACAAAAGGCACAGTCTGGGTATTCCCATACACGGAGGATGTTGAGGCAAAAATAAACGTCGGAAATTTTTCCGGTTTCTTTTTTCCAATTCGTCCAACAGCCGCATCAAGTAAGGCAAGGGTTCCCATCACATTCACATCGTAATACAACCCCGGGTCATCAATAGATACGCGCACTCCTGCCATAGCGGCGAGATGGATAATCGCATCAAACTGATGATCAGAAAACAGGTCGGCGACGAGCTGTCGATCTCGGATATCACCTTTCAGAAATTCAAAGGTTCCCGTCCATTGCTTGGCAAGAGCCAATTCCGCGACTTCTCGAAGATTGGCTTCCTTACGAGCTGGATCATAATAATCATTCAAGTTATCCAGACCGATGACTCGGTCCCCACGTTTCACAAGTTCTTCCACAGCATGACTCCCGATAAAACCGGCAGCCCCCGTCACCAAGACTGTTTTACCCACACTAAACTCCTTAGAAATGTAAATAAGAACGTTTGTTTTTTTCGATGCTTACGACTCAAGCGTCAATTTCGGACTGCTTCACCTCAAGCTTGATGCGAAGAAGACCTAGCCCTCGCATTTTTTCTTATATTGAGGAGGAAACCATTCCATTGCTACAATGTCGTATCATGAATATGATGATGGCTGCAAAAACTATTGATGTTCCCGATACTCGAGAAACAACAGATGTCGGCATTGGTCGAGATTTTGAAGCTGAAGTGATTGTGTTCAATTGTGATTGTCATACCTCCCAAGAAGTCATCTCCTTATTTTGTCAAATTATTCCAGGGATGAACCCTCAAAAGGCTTTTGAATTAGCTTGGCAAATCGATCACCATGGCAGCGCCTCTGTCTTCCAGGGTGATGTTAAAATTGCTAATGACATAGGAAATAAGCTGACACGCGGTGGGCTTCGCATTGAAGTCCGACACTGAACTTCATCTCTATTTCCCCTTCAAAGATCTGTTATTTCTTCTTTGCAATATGCGATTTACTCACTGCAGTGAGTTTCTTTTGCTTGGGTGGAGTCGCAGATGATTTTTTCGTAGATGCACTAGCCGGCTTTGGGGTCGCCACTTTCTTCAGAGGCTGCTTCGTCGCCTTTGGCTCTTTACCTAATGATATTGCAGCTTCGGCAGTCTTGGTTTTTACGTTTGAAGGCCCCTTGGAATTAGATTGCGGAGTCGGTTTTTCCTCTTCCTTTGCTTTGCTATCCTTCGGGGATATTTTTGAAGCTTTTGCTTTAGCCTTGGTAACCTTTGAACCACTTTTTCCTGACCCATTCGTTGGCTTCGCGACAGGAAATGATGGAAGTTTCTTCTTCTTCAGCTCATCGCCAGAAAACACTTTGACCTGGTAGAGCTCAAATAAGAGTTCAATAGACTTTTCATCACCCTTTCGAGCCTGAGTCAAGAGACGACGGCGTTGATTCATTTCTTCTTCTTCCGTATGGGAAGTCACTCGCCGTTCCATATGGTCAAATCCTTTCTTTGTGAAAAGGGCTTCTACTTTTTTGGCTTGAAAATAGCGGGATCCTATTCTACATGAATAAAAAAAAATTGGCAATATTCCCTAATGGACTTTTCTTGGAAAGTCCCAATCGGCAATCACCAATTCTCGAAAGAAGACATGAAGATTCACGGACAGGATACGAAAAATGTGTATTGGGAGACCTGTCAGAATAGAACGGAGAGAAAGTGAGCTTAACCTGCTCACAGCTGCAGGAAAGACTGGCAATGAAGGTACCTGTACACGTGTAGCAACCGCACCATGAAAACAAGTTTACAGCATGCCAAGTGTTGCTTTGGCTTCATCAGCCCCTGGGAAATTTTGACTCAGTTGAAAGGCCGCATTCAATGATTCTTTCCCTTTGAGTCGATCACCATTCTTAAATTGCGCCATTCCTAGATGATACTGCACGACTGGATTCTCCGGTAGCTGTGCTGCTGCCTCTTGCAGTAATGACACGGCTTTCAAATAGGCGCTCTTTTTGTAATAAATCCACCCAAGGGTATCAGCAATATGAGGATTATCTTCCTGATGCCCACGTGCACTTTCGGCAAGTGACAACGCCTCATCCAAATTACCTTCATGTTCCGACATGAGCCATGCAAGATTGTTTGCCGCTGGACTAAATTGTGGTTCAATGTCTAAAGTTTTCCGATAATGGATCTGAGCTTTCTGAATGTCTTTTCCTTGCTCCGCAATCATCCCTAAAATCATATGAGCGGAAGCCACTTTCGGGTTCTTTTCTAAAAGCCGCTCATATTCTTGCACCGCTTCATCAGTTCTTTGGGTTCGTCGATAGAGTTCCGCCAGATTCATATACGATACTTGAAGTTGGTCATTGAGCGCCAAGGACTTTTTAAACGCTTGCTCGGCATTGTCCGTTTCATTGGCTTGCATCCACAATCCACCAAGTAAGTTATACAGAAAGGGGTCATCGGGAACGACCTCAATTTGTTGTTGCACACGCTCGCGTGCTTGGACAGCCTCGCCACGGCTAACATGAATGCTGGAAATTTGACCAAGAGCTTGGACAAAACGCGGGTTGTGTGTCATGGCTGCTTCAAAATGCACAATTGCCGACTCAGGCTTCTTATCCTGTCGATCGATTACACCCAATTGGAACTGAGCTATGGCGTCTTGTGGAATTTGTTTGACGATCGATTGATACACTTTCTTGGCTTGCGCCACATTCTTTTGCTTGAGATAGGCCTGCCCCAGCAAATGCACAGCTTGGACGTCTCGAGCATTCAACCGTATGGCCGTTTGCGCTTCTTCAATAGCCATACCATACGAGCCCTCTGCCATCCGAACCAATGACAAGGCTTTCCGAATTCCACGATCTTGTGGAGCTAACTTCACCGCTTCATTTAATTCCTGTAGCGCTTGTGAGATATCTTTCTTTGTCGCAAAGGCCACTCCCAAATACTGATGCGCCATGGCCTGATTCGGCTCTTCTTTAATGACACGTTGAAAGAGAGGAATGGCCTCATCGGCCTTTCCCTGCCCTAACAGCAAGCGTCCCTGAAACACTTGTGCGATGAGATCTTTCTTGTTTTCTTTTAATGCCGCCGACACCAGCGTTTCCGCGTCATCCCACTTCCGATTATCTAAGTAAAAATTTGTCATCGCATGTTGCGCTGGCCTGGATTCTGGGTTCAAGATGACAGCTTTTTTGAAATGTTCTAACGCCTTTGAGCCCACTCCCAGAAATGTATAATATTCCCCTAATAATAGTTGAGGCGCCTCACCCTTCGGCTTCTGCGTCGCAAACTGCAGGTACACCTCTTCCGCTTTCTTCCACTGCTGAGTCGACAGGAAATATTGACCAAATTTGCGATAGAGTTCATCATTATCTGCATCTAATTTCATCGCTCGGTGGAATTGCACTTCAGCCTCGGGCCTCTTGTCTTGGGCTAACAAGACATCCCCTTTAGCTAGAATGAGCATGACCGAGGTACTATTCTGCTCCAAGCCTTGCTCGATGATCCCTTCCGCTTCTCTTGGCTTCTTCATGCCAAGGTAGGCCTTTGCCAAATCTAAATAGATGTGTTCATTATCAGGATCCAATTCGAGCGTTTTATGGAGTTCGCGAATCCCTTCCTCAAATTCCTCTCCCACAATGAGACTGCGCCCTCGCAATAAATGTCCTTTCGGTTCTTGAGGAGAAGCGGTTAAAACAATATTTGCATGCTTTATGGCTTCCTTTGGCTTTCGTGAGAGTAAATAGAATTCCCCCAATTTCAATTGAGCATCTTGAATAGTCGGATCAATCTCAACCGTCTTCATCAACTCTCCAAACGCCGCCTGTAAATCAGAAAGCCCACCCAGCTTTATATGACTAAGTGCGAGCTGATAGTAGGCATTCGCATCTTTCGGATCCAATTGAATGATATTCTTAAATTCAATAACGGCTTCTTGAAATTTCTCACCTTTGAAATAGGCCATGCCCCGCTCATAATGCTTCGCTTTCTTCTCCTCAACTGACAATTGGGTACAGCTCACCAGACTCACCAACATCAAAGGCAATACGACGCTCAAGACCAGTCCGGACAGCGGTGTCCTCCTCATGTCTACGCTCACTTTTCTAGAATTGTGCGAACCGCATTGCAGAAACATGCTACTGGATTACTCTGTACAAAATATTCGTCATCACTTTTTTACCCCAACAGCTGGTGGATTGATTTAATCCATTATCAGACGATGATGCCAAGCACTGAATTACGTCTTATTAAGACTATTGAGGGTAGCTCGAGCTTCGTCAGAGCCCGGGAACTCGGGTTTTAATTTGAAGGCTTCTTCCAAGATTATTTTAGCCTGAGCCTCATCACCTTTTTTAAAAAGTGCCATACCTAAATGATATTTCACTTCTGGGCTCTCTGGAAGTTTTTTCGCAGCTTCCTTCAACAGCGACACCGCTTTCAAATAGCCCTCTTTGTGGTAATAAATCCATCCTAGGGTATCGGCGATCGCAGGATTATCACTCTGCTGAGCACGAGCATTTTCAGCCAGCGTCAGGGCTTCATCAAGACTTCCACCCTCCTCCATGATCAACCACGCTAAGTTATTTCCTGCTGGCGCAAATTTTGGATCGACGCCCAAAATTTTTCGATAATGTGATTTGGCTTTGGTGTTATCTTTTCCTTGCTGCGCCATGACGCCCAACACCATATGCGCCGAAACAGCTTTCGGATTCTTTTCTAACAGTTGTTCATATTCCTTGATAGCCTCATCCATCCGATTGGTTCGTTGATACAAGGCTGCTAAATTCATATATGAGGCTTCAAGCTGCTCATTCAATTCTAAGGATTTCTTGAAAGCTATTTCCGCTTCATCAGCTTGATTGGCTTGCATCCACACTCGACCCAATAAATAGTAGTACAGGGAATTTTTTGGGGAAGCCTCAATTTGTTGTTCAAGCCGTTTCCGGGCCTGCTCGGTCTCTCCTCGCTGAATCCGAATACTGACAATTTGGGTTAACGCTTGCGCAAAATCCGGCCGCAATTTGATCGCTTCTTCAAAATGCTTAATCGCATCTGGAAATTTCTTATCCTGTTGATCGATGAGTCCCAATTGATAATGTGCCAAGGGATCTTGGGGAATTTGAGTAACGATCGCTTGATAGACTTTTTTGGCCTGTGAAATATCTTTTTGCTGCACATACGCTTCGCCCAGAAGATGGACGGCTTGCACATCTCGGGGATTCAGCTTGATCGCCATTTGGGCTTCTTCAATCGCCATGGCATACGAACCTTCGGTGATCCTCACTGCAGCCAAAGCCTTCCGCACACCCCGATTCTGTGGGACTAATTTCACGGCCTGAGTTAATTCTTGTACAGCTTGGGGGATATCTTTTTTGGCAGCAAACGCCAAGCCTAAATATTGATGTGCCATCGCTTGCTGAGGGTCATCCTTCAGGATTTTTTGAAAACTGTGAATGGCTTCATCAGTCTTTCCGCGGCCCAGGAGCAATCGAGCTTGAAAAACCTTAGGTAGCACACCTTTTTTATTCCTGTCCAAAGCTTCTGAAACTAATTTCTCCGCCTCATCCCATTTTTGATTGTCTAAATTAAAATTTATTAACGCGTTTTGTGCTGGCTCGGATTTGGGATTCAACTCAACCGCTTTTTGATAGTGGCCTAGCGCCTTATCCCCCACGCCCATAAGGTTATAAAACCCACCTAAGAGCATTTGTGGAGTTTCCTGATCTGATTTCCGATTGGCTAATTCCTGGTAGGTTTCTTCTGCCTTCTTCCATTTTTGGGTCGCAAGATAATATTTTCCTAATTTGACATAGAGCGCCTCATTATCGGCATCAATTGTTAACGCATGTTGATATTGAGCTTCAGCTTCTGCTTGCTTCCCTTGCATGAGAAGCAAATCTCCCATAGCCACAGTCAATGCAGAGGACTCCTTTCGGGCTTCCAACGCTTTCCGTAGCGTAGCCTCGGCTTCCTCAGGTTTTTTCATGGCTAAATAGGCGCGAGCTAGATCGATATAGATCTGTTCGTTTTCCGGATCGAGTTCAAGCGATTTCTTCAGTTCGGCGATTCCCTCTTCAAACTCTTTTTCAATAATGAGACTCCGCCCCCGCAGTAAATGTCCCTTCGGATCCTGTGGTGATGATGTCAGCACGATCTCTGCGTGTTTTTTGGCGTCGAGAGGTTTCTGAGACAACAAATAAAAATCGCCCAGCTTAAGATGGGCATCCTCAATGGTTGGATCGATTTCAACCGCTTTGCTTAGTTCTCCAAATGCAGCTTGCAAATTCGGCATTCCGCCCAATTTCAAATGTATGAGAGCTAATTGGTGATAGGCTTTCGCGTCTTTGGGGTCTAATTGAATAATATTTTTAAATTCAATTAGTGCTTCCTGATACTTCTCGTCATTGAAATAGGCCATTCCTCGTTCATAATGCTTGGCTTTTTTCTCTTCAGCAGATAATTGAGTACAATTGCCCAAACTCACCCACAGCAAAGGCAACACCAAAAAGAGCAACATTCCCGTCAACCGTGTCCGTGGCATTCACATACTCCCTTCCCTGAATAAATCGTGATCTATTCCGCTAGATACGAAGAAATCTCAAATGTTTCCTTAGGTAATTTCTTTATCTTGACAGACTCGTTCCCTTAATACTAGAGGCTTTCTGGATGAGTACACCATCATTCAAATAGAGTCAAATGAACCCAAAGAAAGATCATGAAGCATACAGCTGCACGAGCGAATGATGAATTGACAGGTCCAAGAAGCCATCGATATAGTCTGAACACCTTTTTCTTGAACAAATGCACATGTTTTTTTGCTCATAGATATCTCAATTTATCCAAAGGTAGCACCTCATGCCCCAACAAGAAACAGCCTATTCCCTTGATCAAATCGGCTACACAACTCTGAGATTTAATAGTACGGGGATCTTTGAAACCCACAAAGATAAGATGGTAGACCCCTATGCCGAGACACGGATGCATAAAGTCCCTCAGGTTGAAGGGATTCAATATGCACCACAGATCACAGGAAAAATTCTACCTGCCCTAGTTGTCTTACATGATCAATGGGGGCTCACCACCCAGATTCAAGACTTAGCTAAAGGACTGGCGTGCCACGGCTATATTGTGATGATTCCAAACCTCTATGGCCGTATAGGTGGAATGGTCACAGCCAATGCTGAAGTTGCAGAAGCCCTGTCGGAAAAACTCAATGAACAACAAGCGCTTCAAGATGTCAGTGCATGTTTTGAATATCTCAATACCAACATCGCAGAAGACACCCTTCTTGAACGAACGGTGCGTAATGGACATGGTGTGGTAGGCATTGGAATGGGTGGGACGCTCGCAGTCAAAGTCGCAGCACACCGTCGTCGACTTCAAGCCGCAGTGGCCATCGGAGGGACGCTCCCTATCGAACCGGAAACAGCACAGGGCCTCTACTGTCCTCTGCTGATTCAACAACCTGGACAATCCCCAAAAACTTCTCCTGAAGATCTGGAAAATTTTTGCCAAACGGCTAAAGATGCCGGGAAAAAAGTCGAGCTAGTCACATATGACGAAGCCTCTCCTGAATTCTGGTACCCACATTCTCCACACTACCGGGCGTCTGATATGGAGAATGCCTTGCAGCGCTCACTGGACTTTGTGGGCAGCCTCGTCAAAAAGGCTTAATCTCAACATCGACGCCATGCTCGATTCATAGGGTTAACTCACAAGCCTTACCCTTTTCTCATTTAAACCCAATACGGGAATGATTACGTCGCTCCATATGAAGTGGCTCGCTGTCCCTTCTATTATCTTCCTCTTCCTACTCGCTCTTCCGACTGTGAAGGCACAGAGCAATGACCGATTTGATCACCCAGGAAAAATGCTAACAGAGCATCGTCTGCATATCCTTCCGCTTTCCTCGGATAAGGAAGCCTTAACATTCAACCAACGTTTCATACCTCATCAACGACCGTTGCGACATGCTCGCGAACGCAACACACCCTCTCAAGGCGGGAAAAGATTCAGTGCTATTCCCCAAGAGACCAAAACAACAATCACCACATTCTGGGCCGCATTAACAACAATCGGATATGTTCAAGAATTTCTCGCCAAACCTGAATCCTCTCTTCCGAAGTATTATCTTAGGGAAATCGTCGCATTAGATACGCAACGTGAATGGCTTCTCTCAAAACCTTCCCTAGAAAAGCTCAAGTATCTATTGGATTTTCACGACAAATTATCGACATGGACTCAGCAACAACCACATGCGTCTTCCTCTCATGAGGATATTTCAAAATTTGACAAGCTGTCCCGCCAATTCGATTTAATAGCGAAACAACAAACATGGATTGACCTATTCAACGATCTTGGGTCCAGTGGGATTCTGACTCGGCTAGAGGAATATTGGCAAACACAAGACCAACAAGACTCACCGCTTCCTTCGTCCGAATCTCTTAAGCAGGCTGCTATGCTGCATTACATCGAATCCAAACTGTTTCCAATGTTTCATACCCATCTGCTGACTCACGCGATTCAAGTCGAAGCTCAAGCCTATCATGTGGCTTGGGAATCATGGAGTCACATCCAAGAATGGCAGGAGCAAGAACGCACTCGTCTTGCGAAGAGAAGACTGTGTGGCACATGGAAATGGATTGTCCATAATCACCAGAACCATGGCGATCATAAAGCGACGATGACATTTAGCCCACCAGAACTATCCACTCCATCACAAATGCAACCCTCGACTATTCTTATTCACGGAGATACCGTCTTTCTCAAATGGACTTTTCCGCAAGGTTTCCAAGAAGATAGTCTACTCATGAGCAACCGCGACACCCGTCTCGAGGGAACCTTTACAAACTCCCTTGGGCCACATGGCAGTATATCTGGCAAACGACTCTCTCCTTGCCAAGATTAAACTCACACGCCCGTTTCACTTCCCGCAATGTCTCATCATCAAGAATGAGTCCGAAGGGGCAAAAGAAGATCTCCGCTCACGACAGACCAATCCAAAGAACCAATCATTGAAACTCCAAGGCCCGAAAAAATTTCCGAAGATATTGGATCGGAGAAAAGAACGCAGGAAGAAACCACTTCTCAGGAAGAGAGGGGAAAACGTCAAAAGATGACGCACTGAATCAAGGCATAAAGGAGAACACTTTGAAGAGAGATTCTTGAGTAGGTTTGTTTTGATGTGATGCCACATCGGTCGCCAAGGTCACTTTTTCTAGCTCTTCAGTGACTTCAATCACACGTTCGTTTTCGCTTCGCGTCGAGGGAATGGTCTGTCGTTCAATATATTTCAAGAGACCCACTCCACGAGCAAACCATACGGTCATCGTATCAGTACCCTGAATAGTCTTCCCACTTCCTGATAAGTGAACGTGCATCGTCATTTTTGCTTCCAAGCGAATGGCCTCAGGGTAGACACCAGAAGGAACACTGATCGTCTCCCGCGTTTGAGCTGATGACGTCGCCACGATATCGACCTTATCAGACTCCCCATCCCGATCAATGTCCATCCCAAGCTCAAGTCCATGTCGATTAAATTGCTCAAACGAGCTTGGAATATCTAAGGGAAACCGGACGATCTGATACGGCACTAACTGACGTTCTAGCGTTGTTCCAGGCTTCGATCCATAATAGCGAATACCCGCAGCATCGCGGCGATAATAACTATCGGACGGACCTTGATTCCCAGGATTCGTATCATGAAAAACTGTCACGCCCACGCCATCCTGCGTTTCTGTTCCAATGACTTTGGAAACATTGGTAAACCGCGCATCTTTCTCAGCAATCTGAACCATCCCCCCCTCAATCATCCTGCCACGATACACCCATTCATTCCCAATTTGGTCAGGGAAAAATTCATGAATGTTCTCAATCGTCACAGTTGAAGTGTCTGCTGCCAAGGCAGGAGAAGACACACCGAGCCACAAAAGACTCAAAATACAGACACAATACGCTGTTCGACGAAATGAGAGAAAGAGAGAAGAATACATCATGGTTGGCAATGTATAGTAAACCTATCATAGCGACTTCAAAACCAGCAAGGTTGCTTGAAGAAAGAATAAGAGATCAAGGACTTGTCTTCCATGACGTCAATTACAGAAAATGTTCGACATGGTTCATTTGAAAGGCAAAGATGACACCTGTTCCAATATCTTAATATGTGGCGGGTCAGGGACAATCGGCCGGGCGATTGCTCATGAATTTGCACAACAGGGATGGGGCGTAGGCATCCACTATCACCACAATCGCTCCTCTGCAGTAGAAGCGATTACCGAAATGAAGACGTCTAATGAAAACATCCGAATGTATCAGGCTGATGTCAGAAGTTCATCAGAAGTTGAGAGACTGTTTCAAGATTTCTTAGAAGACTATGGCGCTCTCGATCTGCTCGTCTGGGCGGTTGGCGTTGCCCCATCAACGCTTCTCGCAAAAACCACTCCTGATGAATGGGAGCATACCCTGCAGACGAATCTTACTGGGGCATTTCACGTTTTAAGGGAAGCTGGCCCTATTTTTCAACGACAACGCAATGGTGCAGTTATTGTCATTGGGTCCCTATCTGGAGAACAAGGCATGACGGGACAGACATCCTATGCCTCTTCAAAAGCTGGCTTACTCAGCTTGATGCAAACGGCAGCGCAAGAATGGGGTAGCTGGAATATACGAGTGAATGCAATTTTCCCTGGCTGGCATTCCTCTCCGCTTTCTGCCACAGGCATGGATTCAACCTTCGGACAGCAGACTCACATTCTCAAGAGCACACCCTCCCTCAAACAGGTGACGGCAAGCGTCTTCCATCTCGCCGTATCTCCGAACATTTCCGGCCAGGTGTGGAATCTTGATAGTCGCCTCTGGTAATCCTTTTCTATGAGTTACTCATTCCCTTTCAAGGCATGCTGAGATGACACACCAAGCCTTTTTCATAACAGGAACGGACACCGGTGTCGGCAAAACAACGATCACGGGAGCAATAACTCGTGCCTTACAGCAACAGGGGAAATCCGTCGGGGTGCTCAAACCGATTGAAACTGGAGTAGATGCTACACAGAGAGAATGTTCCGATACCGATCGGTTGCGTCACTTACTCACTCCTCCCCCTTCGTTTGATTCCGTTTGCCTCTACACCTTTCCTCAGCCTCTTGCACCATTCGCTGCAGCACAAATAGCAGGAACAACAATCGACCTCACACGGATTCATTCACATATAAATCAACTCACACGCCAACATTCCGTTCTCCTCATCGAAGGAGCAGGAGGTATTCATACGCCGCTGACCCCGCGGCAATCCATGCGAGATTTAGTCAAGCTGTTGGATATCCCCTGCTTGATCGTAGGAAGCACGAACTTGGGAGGCGTCAACCACTGTCGGCTGACAGTAGAAGCATTAGAGCAGGAAGGAATATGTCCATGCGGCATCGTACTCAATAACTCCAAGGCCACAAACCAATCCACAATAACTCAACAGCAGCAGGAGTCAACGGCCAAACTGATTAAGGATTGGGCTTCAGTTCCGATTTTTGGACCAATTGATCATGTAAAAATTATAGAGACGAAATGGCAGGAAGGTGTGACTCAGCTAGCAGAACATCAGGAAATTCAGCGGCTTGCCACCCATCTTAGTGAAATGGGGACAGAAATTGAGTGAATGCCTTTTGTCGATCTTCCGCATCTAATATTGCAGAGGCCACAGCCACTCCATTGGCTCCAGCCTGCCGTAATTCCGGAACAACGTCTACCGAAATACCCCCGATCGCAAACACTGGCAAAGGCGTGAGCCCTCGAATAAGTTTCATTCCTGCAATACCCACCACGGGATCATGATTCGCTTTCGTGTCTGTCGGAAAGATCGGACCAAACCCAAGATAATCTGCCCCTTCTTGAGTAGCCTTTTCAACGTGTTCTGAATGATGCGTCGATACCCCTATCACCATGTTGTGGCCCACGAGATTCCTGGCCAATGCTATTGGTAAATCATCTTGACCAAGATGCACTCCATCAGCCTCTACAGCCATCGCCAAATCACAACGGTCATTCACCACAAACATCATCCCCCATTTCTTGGAAATTTGACGGAGGCTGGAAGCCATCTCATAGGCATCCCTCATCGACCCCGTTTTATTCCGATATTGCACAAGCTTGACGCCTGCCTGCCCTGCTTCATTCAACACCTGCGGCAATGAACAGCGCGAGGACCATCGCTCATCTAGAATAAGATACAGTCCGTTGAGAAGAGAACCTAGATGAGCACGGGAAAGGTTGTCGGCGGTCATACAGACTGCAACGTCAGCAATCGATCGAGAAAGCGTGTTGAGACGGGACCTTTTTGAAAATCGGGATGGTCAAGGATTCGTCGATGGAGAAGAATATTGCTTTGAATACCTTCGATCACAAATTCATCCAAGGCTCGACGCATGCGGGCCAAGGCTTCGCTGCGATCCCGTCCTGAGGCGATAAGTTTGGCAATCATTGAATCGTAAAATGGAGACACCACGCCGCTTGTATCCATCGCAGTATCAACCCGAATACCTGGGCCTCCTGGAACACAAAACTTGGTGACAACCCCAGGACTTGGCGTCATACGAACAGGGTCCTCCGCATTAATTCGACACTCGATCGCATGGCCAACTAGTTGAATGTCGCTCTGTTTATATGAAAGCCCATGCCCAGCTGCCACACGAATTTGTTCTTTAATAAGATCCACACCGGTCACCACCTCTGTCACCGCATGCTCCACTTGAATACGAGTATTCACTTCCATGAAATAAAACTGCCCTTTTGCATCCATGAGAAATTCAACAGTCCCCGCATTTCGATACTTGACCGATTTCATGACCTTCACGGCAACCTGACCCATTTTCCGTCGCGTGGACTCATCCAGAGCTGGCGAAGGTGATTCTTCCACCACCTTTTGATATCGACGCTGCACGGAGCAATCTCGTTCCTGAAAATGCACCACGTGCCCCTGATGGTCAGCCATCACTTGAAATTCGATGTGCCGAGGGTCTTCAAAAAATCGTTCAAGGTACACACCTCCATGCCCAAAGGCCGTGCTCGCTTCCAACTGTGCTGATTCGACGGCCTGGTCCAAGTCCTCTTCATGCCAGACCACTCGCATTCCCCGACCCCCACCTCCGGCCGAGGCTTTCACGATCACAGGATATCCGAGTTTCTTGGCAGTAGATCGACAGGCTTTAGGATCCTCGATTTCCCCATCGCTTCCCGGCAAGACAGGAATCCCATGCTTTTTCATATGCGCCCGCGCTTGAGATTTGTCACTCAACAACGCAATATGCTCAGAAGACGGTCCAATGAACGTGATCCCGATTGATTCACAGACTTCAGCAAAATGCGCGTTTTCTGCAAGAAAACCATATCCCGGATGAATCGCATCAACTCCCGTGATTTCCGCCGCACTCAGGACATTCGGAATATTGCGATAGCTGAGTCCCCCCTCAGCGGGGCCCACACAAACATGTTCATCAGCATAGCGAACATGTAAGGACTGGGCATCCACCTCGGAATGAATCGCAACCGTCCGAATCCCCAACTCTCGACAGGCCCGAATCACCCGAAGGGCAATTTCTCCGCGATTCGCAATGAGGATTTTTTTAAACACGACGTATTCTCGTCAACATGCACATCTGGATAGGTTTCCTGTTGTATGTTCCCACTTGAAGAAACGTATGGATTCGGTGTATCGACCGGAAAGAAAATCTTCGCCTAGAACCCTATAGCGGATCAATCAAGAAGAGTGGTTGGCCAAATTCAACCGGGGTGGTACTTTCGACGAGAACCTTCACCACTTTCCCATCAGCTTCTGCTTCAATTTCGTTCATGAGCTTCATCGCCTCAACAATGCAAAGTATCTGGCCTTTTTTGACCAACGTGCCTTCATCAACATAAGGATCCGCATCAGGAGAAGAGGCTCGATAAAACGTCCCGACAATTGGGGAAGTCACAGTCAGGAAATGCAGGGATTCTGATGGTTGTACAGAAGGAGAAGATGGCGTAGAAGAAATGGGCTCAACGGTTGTGGCGACTTCAATTGAAGGTGCGGTGATGATAGGGGCAGGATCTCGACGCACCCGAATCCGTACACCCTTTTTTTCTAGTTCCAGCTCAGTAAGATGATACTGGTTGAGGAGCTCAACAAGATCTTCAATTTCTCTTCTTGATGATTCTGGCATAGGTCCTTTAGTTCGTACAGACAATCTGCGTGATCAAGGAGTCTAACGAACTCGCTCGACAAAGGTACGGGTTCTCGTATCAATCTTAATGATTTCTCCCGATTCAAGATACAACGGCACTTTGACGGTGGCTCCGGTTTCGACCTTGGCAGGCTTTGTTCCACCAGTTGCCGTATCACCACGAAAGCCAGGATCGGTTTCCACGACCTTGAGTTCCATAAAAATCGGCAACTCCACGATGATCGGCTCCCCATGGTACAACATAAATTTCACAACAGTATTTTCTTTTAATAAATCGACATTTTCACCCAATCGATCCTTGGAATAGGCAATCTGCTCATAGTTCGAGGTATCCATAAATGAATACTCATCTCCCCCACAATAGAGAAATTGCATTTCGCATTCCTCTAAATCTGGCTCCTCAAATTTCTCTCCCGAACGAAATGTGCGATCAAGGACACTCCCAGTCTTATACGCTTTGAGTTTCGTGCGAACAAAGGCTGGGCCTTTTCCTGGTTTGACATGCTGAAACTCCACGATATGATAGGGCTGCCCATCTAGCTCGAGTCTGGCCCCATTTCGAAAATCGGCTGTTGTAATCACGACAAATACTCCTCAAGAAAAAATAAAAAACTCTTTACGTTTTACGTTGAAGGGCATGCACGATCGCCCGCAAACCCAACTCATAACTCTGCAGACCAAATCCTGAAATTTGCCCCAACGCCACGGCAGCCAGATATGAACGTCGGCGAAACGATTCTCGACTATGAATATTCGAGAGATGGACTTCGACCATCGGCAGACCAACGGCTGTGACGGCATCTCGAAGGGCGATGCTCGTATGCGTATAGGCCGCAGGATTAAACACGAATCCTTCAAATTGAGAGGACGCCTGTTGAATCCAGGTGACTAACTCACCCTCGACATTCGATTGTCGCGCTTCAACAGAAACTCCCAGTTCTTTTCCTAATGCGACGAGTGCCTCATTAATTTCTTCCAACGTGGTCGAGCCATACACTGTTGGCTCACGCGTTCCGAGTAGATTGAGGTTTGGGCCATGCAGGACCAGAATGCGTAACATCTTCAGGTATCACCAAACAGGTCAGATCGAAACGAGTCAGAAAAATTGCCACGCAGGCATAGGGAATCAATGAAGATCGAGAAACGAGAGGACGCCACAAATTCTACCAGTGCGAAGTAGATGGGTCAACGCAATTATTCCCATCATTTCAAAGGTATCGCCCCCCCACTCGCTCCATCAATACGCGACGTAACTCAACCATCGCCCAGGTATCTAGGCCACAATATTCCTCTAAAGCCTGCGCAATGCGTGCCCGTTCCATAAGATCAGTTTCGGAAAAGACCATTTTTTGATACATCACCGCGGCCACCGCACCATTCTGAATGGTTAAATCATCATACGCCAACTTGGGAACCAACGCGGGCAACACGTTTTTGATTGAAAACGATCCCTCAAACTCAGGATGATAGTAATGTTGCTGAATCACAGCAAGGAGGTCCCACAACCGTCGCACCACTTTATTCAACGCCGGCTTTAAATGCGGCAAAAAATCTCCGAGCGCAAATAAGAGAAATCGCTCATACTCCGAATACACGCACACGCTACCAGTCTCTCCCAAGCTACCTAAGAGTTTATGTGCCAATTCTTCTCGAGGATCCCGTCCATCCACACATAAAAACTGTTGATGCACGACTGTCCCATCTTCATATTCAATATGATTGGACCACTGAAAGGGAATCGGTCGATACGGCCGCGTATAGGGAAACACGGGAATGGCGGGCATGAAGGTTTCAAAATCTAAATGATGCACGGGGTACTGAACCGACTGCAAGCGGGCACGCAGCACTGGTGAAATCCACTCCACATTCGCTTTCACATGTTGCTGGATATCCGTTAATTGGATGTGGTCTGGAATCTCATCAATGGTTTCAACGCCTTCTTGTAACAACATTTCTTGAACCTTCGAGCTACCAGGAAGGTAACGCACCCATCGTGGTGATTTGTCTTTGGTACAATGATTCCAAAATGGACATTCATAGGGTTGGGAACAATGTCCATCCGGTAGGATTGCAGGCGAGGTGGGTTGCTTCAAGACGTCCCACATCTCCTCCAGCTGTTGTTGGACGAGTACACGCCGTGCCAACACTTCTTCTGTCATATTATCAAGAGCAAACATTTCGTCTAAATTCAGATCACCCCCCAAAAACACATACTGCGTGTTGAGATGCATCAAATAGCACCCATCGACACGAATTCCTGCACCTTCCAACACCGCCGACTGGATTGCTAAATCATCTAGATGCGTGGCCTTCACCTTTGCCGTGGCCTTCACTTCAACTAATCGCCAGCGTGTGGCATCCAAACGTTCAATGGCATCCACTCGCACGAGAATGCCTTCCCACACAAAAGCCCCTTCAAAAATTGCAGTCACAGTAGGGTCAGCCACCAACTCGGCTGTTCGGGCCAAGGCAGCAGGAATTTGGCGATGTGTTTCTGCCACTAACACTCCGCCGGGGAAAAAATCTCTGGCTAACACACCGACATCCGTCCCCATATCCATGATCGCTCGTCTGTCTGGTGTTGGTGGGGTCGCTAATTCCGGCGAATGAATTTCAAAATACAATCGCTTATGACACTGCAGCCCCGCTAAAAACCGACTTTTTGACAAACGATGTGTGCGCACAACTGGCCCTGGCGGGGTTTCGGATGCAGAAATGTTCGTCGTTAGGCTAAGAGGATCCACTACAGGGTATTCGTCTTCATTCGTAATAATGATGTCATCAAAAAGAAACAACGCCGATTCACGACATTTCCTCAAAAGAACGATCGAGGCCACGGTCAACAATTATCATTTGCTTATCATTACTGCTAAAATGAGCATCATGACAGATCGCCCTTATTCAACAGATCAAGCTTCGACTCAACAGCATTCTCAATCGAATGCCCACAAAAAAAGCATCAGTCAGCTTGCCCAAATGTTAGCTCAACTGCTTGACGCCTCACTGACTATTCCTGGAACGACGATTAAAATTGGGCTGGATCCTATCATTGGTTTGATTCCAGGGATAGGAGATCTTATCAGTAATGGAATAGGGTCGTCCCTTCTCTTCTTAGCGACCAAAGCTGGAGTTCCTCGAATTGTCATCTTGAGGATGTCCTTCAATATCGTCATTAATATGGTGGTCGGCGCTATCCCCATTATTGGCGATCTATTTTCTATCTGGTTTAAAAGCAATCTCCAGAATTCCCAACTCCTGTATCGACATTCTCAAACAACCACTCAGGTCACGACAGTGATTGATTGGATGTATGTCAGCATCATTGTTATCGCCATGATTCTCTTACTCGGCGTCACGCTTAGCTTCGCCTATTGGGTGGGCTCTTCCCTTCTCGCTCTCCTTGGCCTGACAGAATAGAATCCGTACAAAAGCTCTACTCTATAGGGCTGCAAGCTTTCTAGAGCAACTGAGAACCTAACTCATCAGCAAACTGACGACCTTTGGCCGTCAAGGCAAAACGATCAGCAACTTGGATCAAATACTTCTCCTCTAAAAAGGATGTGAATGAAGCAGCCCAGACCGAATCTCGGGTATTAATTTCAACCCAATCCTTCGGCACACCATCCAACATCCGCAATCCAAAGACCACCCGTTCCTTCTCTTGTTGGCGAATCGATAAATGTTCTTGCTCGGTCACTGCCGACTGATCATTCTCCAGTCGTCCACAGTACTGCTCAAGATTCGACACATTTCCAAAACGACATCCGGCCATATACGATTGTGCACTAGGACCGACACCTAAAAAGTCTTGCCCCTTCCAATAACACTGATTATGTCGGCATGCTCGACCCGGCTTCGCCCAATTTGATATTTCATACTGCTCATAGCCCGCCGAGGCTAACTGCTCATTCGCATGCACTTGGAATTGTTGTTCTGTTTCGGTTTCGACCAGTTTCAACTCGCCCCGTCGAAACGCATGTTCAAAGCGTGTCCCCTCTTCAACCGAAAGGGCATAGCAAGAGACATGATTCGGTTCACACTCACACGCCTGCTCAAGCGTGCGATCCCACGAC